>NZ_JBEOVJ010000021.1:0-102549 GCF_040295435.1 Streptomyces sp. NPDC002809 | reverse complement strand
GCGAAAAGGCAGCCACTTCCTCGCCTTCCTCGGCCTCGCAGCAGCCCTCACCTGCTACAAGAGGCTCGCGAAACTCACCACGTGAGACATCCTCTAAGTCATTCCGCTGTTCTGAGGTCGTGCCGTGCGTATGCGTGGGCGGGTGACGGTCGGCTGCGACTCACCGCTTCGCAGGGACCAGGGGGCGGGTGGTCGCGGGCGTGTCCGTTTTGCACACGGTGCCGTCGGTGGGGTGGGTGCCGTGGAGGAATGCGGCGTCAACTGCTCTGTCGACACACGAGTTGATGCCGTAGGAGCCGTGTCCGACTCCCTCACGTGTGAGCAGGACCGCGGAGTCCAGAGTCCGGGTCATGTTCTCGGCCCAGTGGTGGGGGGTGACGGGGTCCAGTCGGCCTGCGACCACCAGTGCCGGTGGCGCACCGGCGCCTGTGAGCGGCTTGGTGACGCGGTCCTTGTTCGGCGCGGGCCACCGAGCGCAGTTGAGAGCGGAGTAGGCGGCCCGGGTCCCGATCCGCTTCGCCTCAGTAGTGGCCTTGGTGGCTGCGGCCTTGTGCGCGGCGATGCCGGACGGGGTCTTCGAGTCGGCGCAGCGTACCGCTGTGTGGGTTTCGAACATCGCGGTGGGGACGGGGAAGGGAGATACCGTGACGCTGTTCCACAGGGTGTAGAGGGGTGCGCCGTTGCCCTTCTGCGCGGCCAGCAGCGCCGAGGTCAGCAAGGGCCAGGTGTTCTGGTCGCCGGCCAGGGCTCGGGTGGTCTCCAGGGCCATGGCACCGTCGAGTTCGCCGATCGGAGTGGCGTCCCCCTTGGCGGATGCGATCTTCAGCGGTTTCGCTTCCAACGTGTCCATGAGCGTGTCGAACGCCGCCTCCGGGTCACCTGCCCCGAACGGGCACACTGCGGCCCCTTCGGCGCGGCAGGTCTTGAACCAGGCGTTGAGGGTTCGTTCGCTTGCCACGGCGACGTCGTTCTGGAAGGGGAGGGAGTTACCGAACCACTGGTTGGTGTCGACGGGCGCGTCGAGCACCATCTGGCGGACGCGGTGAGGGAAGAGGGTGGCGTACATCGGGCCGACCACGGTGCCGTAGGACAAGCCGTAGTACGTGATCTTTTTCTCGCCGAGCGCGGCGCGGACTTGGTCGATGTCGCGGGCCACGTTGTCGGTGGACAGGCTGGCCAGGAACTTTTTGTTCTGGTGCTTGGCGCAGCCGTCGGTGAACGCGGCGGCATCGGCCAGCAGTCGCGGCAGAGGCTTGCCCCCGGGGATCGCCGGGGCGAAGGAGGTACCGGCGGCGTCGGCTCGCTGCTGGTCGGTCAGGCAGCGAACGGCCTGCGACTGGCCGACGCCGCGTGGGTCCATCGCGATGACGTCGAATCTGGCGAGCACAGCGGGCGAGAAAGCGCCCGGGGTGCCGGCTGTGTTGGGCAGATTACGCAGTGTCTCGGTGGCGGCGACCCCGGGTCCGCCCGGGTTGAAGATCAGACTGCCGATGCGCTGGTCGGGATCAGTGGCCCGGTGCCGCATGACCGCGAGCGGGATCTGCGCGCCCTCGGGCTCGATGTATTCCTGCGGCACCTTGATCGTGGCGCATTGCAAGTCCTTCCCGCACGTGCTCCAAGTGAGCGGGTCCGGGGAGCGGACCGGAGCCGACGCGCCCGCTGCGGACGTGCTGCGCAGTCCCGAGGTGCCGGATGAGCAACCCGTCAGGACCATCAGGGCTGTGGCGAACGCAGCCCCGTACTTGGCGGCGGCCCGTGGCCTCAACCGGATCATGATCATCTTCCTTTCGTCCTACGTGTGCCATTCCCTGCAGCCTGGCCGTGCCGGTCGCGCGAGAGGCCGGCCGAAGAGGGGTGACGTGGTCGCGCCTTCCTCGCTTCGATGAGTCAGTGACCGGCGGCGTCGAGCAGGGAGGAGTACCGCAGGCGGAGTGCGCGCTCCATGCTCGCCAGAACGGCCCCGCCCCCCAGTGCGAGGTTCAGCCAGATCGGCAGGTGTATCGGCGATACGAATGTTCCGACCCGCTGTGTGACGGGGGGGATGTGAGAGACGGGTTCGGCGAGCTGCAACAGGTTCAGTCCCACACCTATGACCAGCAGCAACGCCGATCCGATGGCGACCGCCCGGCTCAGTCCCGGATGGCGGGCACCGAAGCGCGCCCTCCGCCCCTCCGCCGAGGCAGGGTCGGGCGTGAGCTGAGACGGCTGTCCGCCCCAGGGGCGATAGTGGCAGCGCTTGACGCCGTAGCCGCTCATCGCCACCTCGATGAGGCCCCCGTCGACAGGGAAGAGTGCGGGCAGTTTCGACTCGGCCACATGCCTGCCGTCCAGGAACAGATGCGCCCGGATCCTGCTGTTGTCCAACCGCGCCCAGTGCCGTACGTCGACGGCGTGCAGGCGTTCCTGCCCGCCGTCACCGGGAAGCCGTAACCAGAACAGGGAGCGCACGGGGAGCTGCCACCAGCGGAACCGCTGCAGTTCTCTGCCGTCGCCCGGCTTGAGGCGCCTTGATGCCGCCCACTGCTTCATCGCCATGATCCGCCCTTCCTGTGCGCATCGGCCACACCGCCACTAGTACAGCGTGTTGGAGGGGACGCTAGCACACTGTACTAGTACGGCGTACTAGTACAGTGAAAGGCGCTGGGAGAAGCGAAGGAGAGCGGGACATGGAAACACGCGAGAAGATCCTCAAGGCCGCTGCGGAGATGATCGCCGAGGATGTAGCGGCGAAGCTGAGCGTGCGAGCCGTCGCCGCGCGTGCGGGAGTGAGCATCGGCTCCCTGAGGTTCCACTTCCCCACTCAGCGCGCGCTGCAGGACAGCCTGCTCGAGCGGATCTACGAACACCTGCTGCCCGGCGACCCGATCCGGGATCAGACCCTGGCGCCCCGCGAACGGCTGCTGAACTGCCTGCGGCAGGTTCTCGCCCTGACCGGCACCAACGAAGACGCGCGAACCGCATGGGGCGCCACGTACCGGAACTTCATCGAGCCCGAGCCGACCGAACCGGTACGCGCCGCGTACCTCCGCCTCGAGCGGGAGGCGGAGCGCCGGGTCGAACACTGGCTGACCGTGCTCGCCGAGGAAGGCGCACTGCCCCCGGGAGACCACACTCGCCACGTCAGGTTCCTTCTCACCATCCTCAACGGACTCTCGTTCGAACGCGCCCTGCCTACCCGCGAATCCGCCCTCATCGCCGAGATCGAGACCCTCAACGCAGCCGTCGATCACGTTCTCTCCGTCGGCCCCGAAACACCCGGCAGGCCGACCCGGCCGTGAACCGAACCAAGCACCCCTCTGCACCGGTTGCCCTCGAAGGGCAGGGGTGCGAGAGCAGATTGATGTATGCCCCTTGGCCCTTGTGCGGACCGGGCCGGTCGGGGGCAACCTGCTCGATGAGCACGTCGACATCGGCGACCTGCTGACCCCCGAGCCGGAGAAGGTCAGCCGCCCAGGGCGGACGGAGGCCGACGAGTGGCGGTCAGCGCGGGGACTGCCACACCGGCGGTGATCCCCAAGTGCCGGGACGGCCGATCCCTCCCACCGGAGTGAACTGATGGCACGCTTCCCGAAGGGCTACGTCAAGCCCACCAGCTCCTGCTCAGGCTGCCTGGCCTGGGGCGAGTTTCGCGGTCGGCTCTGTCACACCTGCTACATGTTCGGCCGCAGCCACGAGACGGCCGTCTGCATCGGCTGCCGGCGAGTCCAGCCGCTGAAGTGGGAGTGCTGCCGTCTGTGCTGGTGCCAGGCCCGACCCAACGCCAAGACCGCCACCAGTATGCCGACCGTCAACGACGAGGTGATGACCCCGTGGCTTCAGGCCGTGCGCCATCAGCAGCTCTTCTTCGTGGGACTGCACTACCGCAGAGGATCAGCTCTCACCGCCCTGCATCACGTCAAGGCGCGAGAAGCATCCCGCAGGCCACCACCCATGTCGCGCTCACAGCCGAGAACCGGTTGGAGGCAACTACCGCTGTTCGAGCAGGTTCCGCGTGGTTTCGGACGGCTCGACCCGGCCGCCGCCGACCTGGCCAGCCCATGGCTGGCCAGGGCGAAGCACCTCGCCCACCAACTCGCCGAAGCCCGAGCCCGAGCCCGGGGCTGGGGACGCGGCATCCGCTTCGCTGTCAACCGCGGCCTGGCCGTCGTGCTCACCGGATACGTCGAGGGCGACGTCATCCGCCACAGTGAGATATTCACCCCGCTCCGTGCCCTCGACCTGCGGGTTGGTCACGTCATCACGGTCCTTGAGGAGATGGGGATCTCCCTGGACGACAGTGAACCGTCCTTCGAACGCTGGCTCGCAGATCGTCTGAAGGGTCTCGCCCCCGGCATTGCTGCGGAGGCTGAACGCTGGACCCGGGTTCTGCGCGACGGCGGCCCACGGAGCCTGCCTCGGCAACAGGGCACGGTCTGGCTCTACCTCAACCGGGCCCGACCGGCGCTGCTGGAGTGGTCGAACCGCTACGACCACCTGCGGGAAGTGACCCGCGACGACGTCCTCACCTACGTCAAGACACTGCGCGGCCGGCAGCGGCATGACCAACTCGTGGCCCTGCGTTCGCTATTCATCTGGGCCAAGCGGAATGGGCTGATCTTCCGCAACCCGACCGGCCGGATCAAGGTCGGGCAGTACGAGTACGCCGTGCTGCAACTGCTGGTCCCCGATCAGGTCGACCGCTCTGTCGCGGTGGCCACCACCCCGGCGACGCGGCTCATCCTCGCCCTCGCGGCGATCCACGCCGCCCGGGTCGCTCAGATCGGCACGCTCATGCTCGACGATGTCGATCTCGGGAACCGCCGGCTGGCCATCGCCGGGCGAGTCCGGCCGCTCGACGACCTCACCTTGAAACTGCTGCTGGACTGGCTGGAGCACCAGCGAAGCCGGTGGCCGAACACCGCGAATCTCCACCTGCTGATCAACAAGCAGACCGCCACCAAGACCAGCCGCGCCAGCAACCACTGGATCAGCGCTGCGATGCGCGGGCAGGACGCGACGCTGGAACGGCTCCGCGTTGACCGGCAACTCGAAGAGGCCCTGACCCGCGGGCCCGATCCGCTCCACCTCGCCGAGGTGTTCGGGCTCGACGAGAAGACCGCGATGCGCTACTCGGACTCCGCACGAGCACTACTGGAACAGGCCGCTGAACAGCAGCTTCGATGATGTCCGGGCTTCTGGCGTCAGTTTTCGGGGGGCCGCGACGGCACGGGTTTCAGTCCGTCCAGGATGAGGTCGAGAAGGCGTTCGGCCTGCTCTCGCTGCTCGGGCTTAGCCGAGGTGAGGGCGATGCCGGCGAGGGCGGCGAACATGTCGGTCGGGCTGATGTCGGACCGGATCGTTCCGGCAGCGCTATTGGCGTCCATGAGGGAGGAGAGGGCGGTCTGAATCATCTCGTGACTTTCGGCGTAGGGATTGGTTCCCAAGTTGACGACGGCTCGCAGGGCGTCGGCCATGCCGAGTTTGGCGGTGGCGTAGTCGATGAAGCGGCGGGTCCAGGCTCGCAGCGCCTCAGGCGGTGACATCGCCGCAAGGAGACCGGGGACGGCGTCGCACAGCCGGGCCACTTCGTTGCGGTACGCCGCCTCGATCAGAGCTTCCCGGGTCGGGAAGTTGCGGTAGAGGGTGCCGGTTCCCACGCCCGCTTCTCTGGCGATGCGCTCGAAGTGCGCATCCAGTCCCTCCTCGGTGAACACGTGCACCGCGGCGGCCAGGATCTTCTCCCGGTTCCGCTGTGCGTCAGCCCTCAGCGGGCGTCCTGCATCCCGGGCCATCAGTGGCTCTCCCTTGTCTCCATTTGCTAAGTGGAGGCTCCGCCACTTAGTGTGAACGAAGTGGCCGAGCCTCCACTTTCACTGTAGGGCACGGCCCCCCGCTCCTCCGCTGGAAGGACTGTCCATCATGTCGGGAATCGAAGGCAAAGTCGTGGCGATCGCGGGAGCCAGCAGCGGCATCGGCGAGGCGACCGCGCTTCTGCTCGCCGAGCGCGGTGCGAAGATCGTCCTCGGGGCACGCCGTCCGGAGCGTCTTGAGGCTCTGGCCGCCCGCATCGAAGAGGCCGGCGGTGAAGCCGTCTGGGCCCGCACGGACGTGACGCGACGCAAGGACCTTTCCGGCCTCGTCAAGCTGGCGAGCGATCGATACGGCCAGCTCGACGTCCTCGTCAGCAACGCCGGGATCGGCTTGATCTCCCGTCTGGATGACCTGCGCGTCGAGGACTGGGAGGAGATGATCGACGTCAACCTCAAAGGGGTCCTGTACGGGATCGCCGCGGCCCTTCCCGTCTTCCGGGAGCAGGGCTTCGGGCACTTCGTCAACACCGTGTCCACCGCCGGACTGCGTATCGTGCCGCTCCAGTCGGTGTACGCCGGCACGAAGAACGCCGTCCGCACCATCTCCGAGGGCTTGCGGCAAGAGGCCGGCGACAGCCTGCGCGTCACCGTCGTCTCTCCCGGCGCCGTCCGCACGGACTTCGCAGAGCGCATGGATCCGGCGGTGAAAACCCAGATCGACAAGATGATGGAGACCGCTCTTTCGCCCGACGCGGTGGCCCGCGCCATCGCCTTCGCCATCGAGCAGCCGGACGGTGTCGATGTAGGCGACATCGTGGTTCGCCCCACCGCCCAGGGATAGTCTGCGCAACCACGCAGCTCACCCCCACGTTCCTACCGAACCCACGGATGCCCCCAGCCGACGCACACGGACCGACCCTCGAGTTCCCGCTGAACAAGCTTCAGTTCCGCTGAACCCACGGGCCTCGACGGCCTCGGGGAACATCGGTGCGGCGGTGATCGGTGAGAACGATCATGGTGGTCTAGCACAGTGATCCACTTCGCCGCTGGGGTTCGGGGGAAAGCTCCGGGCCCGTTCTGGGGCTGGCTACGGTCCGGCTCGTGCCGGTGGAATCTCTGAGCGATGGTCAGGCCGAGGCGTACGGGACGTTCGCCGAGGAGCCGACGAGGCCCGAGCTGGAGCGGTTCTTTTTCCTGGGCGACGTGGACCGGGACCTGATCGCTCTGCGGCGAACGGAGCATCACCGGCTCGGGCTCGCACTCCAGATGTGCACGGTTCGGTACGCCGGGCTGTTCCTGGAGGACCCGCTCGCTGTGCCGTGGCCGGTGATCGAGCACCTGGCCGTGCAGCTCGGCATCAAGGACCCGTCGGTGGTCAAGCGGTACACGGAGCGGCGTCAGAGAGCTGGAGCTGGTCGAGGAGCAGGAGACGGACCTGGATGTGGCCGCGCTCTGGGCAGCCGTGGAGGAAGTCGCCCCGCGCGCGACCGTAATGACTGCGGCGGCCACGGTGGTGACGCTGGTGCCCGAGGACGAGAACTCGGCCGAGGTCGCCATGCGGGCCGCGCTCGCGAACCGGTACGCCACGGTGCGCCCGTTTCTCGCGCTGCTGGGCGAGTCGAAGGCGCTGGACGCGGCGAGCGCGGGCAAGCGGGTCCTGGCCGGGGTGCGCGCCCTGCCGGCGCTGGCCCGGCGGAAGGTGGGGGTCAAGCCGCTGCTGCCGCGCGAGGTGGACGACAAGCTCGTGCCGCCGGCGTGGCGCAAGGCGGTGTACGCCAACCCCGATCTGCCGCAGGGCGCGGTGGACCGGGACGCGTATGTGGTGTGCGTGCTGGAGCAGCTGCACCGGGCCCTGAACCACTCCGCTCGGCGCGGCGTTCGCCGAGTACGGGCGGATCGCCAAGACCGAGCACCTGCTGCGGGTGGTCGACCCGGTGGGCGACACCTACCGCCGGCAGATGAACCGGCAGCTCACCGTCCAGGAGTCCGGCCACAAGCTGGCCCGGGACGTGTGCCACGGCAACCGCGGCACCATCCACCAGGCGTATCGGGACGGGATGGAGGACCAGCTCGGCGCGCTCGGCCTGGTCCTCAACGCCATCGTGCTGTGGACCACGAAGTACATCGACGCCGCCGTCGCCCAGCTCCGCGCCGAGGGCCACGAGATCTGGGACGAGGACATCGCCCGGCTCTCCCCGCTCAAGCACCGCAACCTGAACCTACTCGGCCGCTACAGCTTCACCGTCGGCGCCCCGGCCGTCGGCGCCCCGGCCGGCGGCGCTCTACGCCCCCTGCGCGACCCGGACTCGTCGGAGCTGGATGAAGACGAGACTGGCGCGGAATGGATCCGGCGCGCCGTTGCCCGTGACCCGGAACAGACCCGCCCGGTCGGTCACAGGAGGGCACCGCCGGAGACCTCGATGCGCTGGGCGGTCATCCAGCGCAGGCCGTCGGAGGCCAGCGTGGCGATGGCGTCGCCGATCTCCTCGGGTTCGCCGACGCGGCCAAGCGCGGTCTGCCCGGCCAGCCCTTGGCGCATACCGGCGTCATCCCGCATGGCACCGCCGTTGAAGTCGGTGGCGGTCGGCCCCGGGGCAATGCTGTTGACCCGGATACCTAGGGGGCCGAGTTCTGCGGCCAGAGTGCGGCTCAGGGCCTCGACGGCGGCCTTTGAGGCGGAGTAGACGGAGGTCGCGGGGCTGGTGTGGCGAGTCAACGACGACGAGACGTTGATGACGCGCGCGCCTTCCGCCAGCAGCGGCACAAGCGACTGGATGAGGAAGAACGTGCCCCGAACGTTCGTGCCGAACACCGTGTCGAAGTCGTCGGTCGTGACAGCTTCCAGTGGGCCGAAGACACCCACCCCCGCGTTGTTGACCACGATATCGAGCCGCGAAGCCCCCCAGCGCTCAAGCAGTCCGCTCAGTTCGGAAGTGAAGGCTCCGAAAGAGGAGACGTCGCTGATGTCGAGACGCACGACAGCGGCGGTCCCACCCGCAGCGTGCACCTGCTGCTCCGTCTCCTCGGCCCCGGTCACATCACCGCGATGAGTGACCACGACCCGCACCCCGTGCGCCGCCAGCGCAAGAGCCGTACTCCGGCCCAGACCACGGTTCGCACCGGTCACCAAAGCGATCCTGTCGGCTGTCATCCGCTACTCCCTCATCACACGGCACCGGAGAGACATCGGGCACCGCCATAAGAGGCGAGTCACTTGACTCGCCTTTTCATTGCAGCGTAGGCAGCCTCGAAGAGGCGAGTCAAGTGACTCGCCTCGGATCTAGGGCATACTGCACGCATGGCAGCAGAGCTCTCCGCACACCACCGCCGTCTCGCCCAGCAAAAGCGTGAGGCGATCATCTCCGCGGCCACGGACCTCTTCCTGAACCACGGTTACGACGGCACGTCCCTCGCGCGCATTGCCGAAGGGGCGGCAGTCTCGAAGTCCACCTTGTTCAAGCAGTTCCCCACCAAGGCAGCCCTCTTCGAGGCCATCGTCACCGAGTCATGGCAGCGTGACGCCACCGACGCCGTGGCGCGACCTCAGGCCGGAGATCTGCGTTCCGGCCTGACCTCCGTCGGCCACCGCTACGCCGACCTGATCAGCCGGCCCGGCATGACAGCCCTGTTCCGCATCGTCATCGCCGAGCTGCCTCGCTTCCCCGAACTGGGACGGATGCAGTTCCAGCTCGGCAAGCTGCCCTACTTCACCTCTGTCCAGCGCTACCTGGAGTCGGAGCATGAGGCCGGTAACGCCGACGTTCCGGACGCCGAGAGCGCCGCCAACCAGTTCCTCGGGATGATCGCCAACTACGTCCTGTGGCCCCGCATGCTGCTGACCGACTGGAACCCCACAGCCTCCGACATCCGCTACGCCGTCGAGCAAGCGGTAGAGACCACGCTCGCCCGCTATGCCTCCGATCGACCAGCCTGATCCGAAGCTGGAATTCGTACGCCGCCACCCCAGCGCCGGAGGGGCCGGCGGAGACGCGACCGTGCGGGTCGTCGCTGTCGGTATACGGGTGCCGGTAAGGACCGTGTCACCGGCCGCAAACGGCCGGTCGGGGCTTCGTGGCCGATGCCCTGCTCGACGTGGTCGCGGTCGACGCCAACCCGCAGCAGGGCGTCAATCTGATGATTGAGGTTCTGGACGGCGGTCGAGACCCGCGCGTAGCCCATGAGCACGTGTCGGAATCTATCGGCCGGACCGTTCACCGACGCTGATTCCCGACGCGCGTTGCCGACACTGCTCACCTGCGGTGATGCGCTGACCGCTTGAGCTCGCCATCGTTTGACGACAGGGGCGGCTCGGTGGACGGCGACCGGCTCAGGTTGAGCGCAGGCAGAAGGGGTGGCCGGCCGGGCTGGCGTAGACCCGGCTAACGGTCCGGGTTTCCGGGGTGACCTCGTCGGTGGGCCGCAGTCGGGTGGCGCCGGCGTCGATGGCCGTGCGGTCGGCGGTTGCGAGGTCGTCTACGCCGAAGTCGAGGTGCATCTGCTGGGAGGTGCCGTCCGGCCAGTTCGGGGCGGTGTGTCCGGGGGCGGACTGGACCACGACCACCGGGAGGCCAGGAGCCTGGACGAAGTGGTGGGTCGGCGTGGGAGTGACAGAACCGCCGAGCAGCCGGTGCCAGAAGGAGCTTTCCTTCTCGATGTCGGCGGCGTCGATGATCACGGACGCCAGGGTGATGGGCATGGGGGTGTCCTGTTCGTGTTGTCGGTGGTTGCTCAGACGGTGGGGATGATGCCGCCGTCGACGCGGAACTGTGCTCCGGTGAGCCATTTCGCGCGGCTGGAAGAGAGGAAGGCGATCATCTCGGCGACATCCTCGGGATCTCCTGGGCGGCCCATGGGAACGTTCAGGTGCTCCACGATCTGCCGGGTGACCTCCTCGGTGGTGATGCCTTGCTTCTCGGCCATGTGCTTCAGGTGGGCGGTGGCGCCGTCGGTGACGACGAAGCCGGGAAGGACACAGACCACGCGCACGCCGTGCTCGCCGACCTCGGTGGCCAGTTCGCGGCTGTAGGTGTTGAGCGCGGCCTTGGCGGCGGCGTAGGACGCCTCGGTGCGCTGAGGCAGTTGGCTGGCGATCGAGGAGACGTGCACGACGACGCCCGAGCCCCGCTCAACCATTCCCGGCACCAGCGCCCGGTCCAGGCGCACGGCGCTGAGGAGGTTCATCTCCAGGTCCGCCCGCCAGGATTCGTCCGACCGGCTCAGGGTCGGCGCCGGGGCGCTCGCCGCGCCCGCGTTGTTCACGAGCACGTCCACACCGCCCACCTCATCGACGACGCGGCGGCCGAGTTCGGCCACCCCCTGCTGCGTGGAGAGGTCCGCCGCAAGGAATGTGGCACCCCTGTCCTTCTCGGGCCTGCTGCGGGAGGCCGTCAGCACGGTCGCGCCCGCGGCGACGAAGCGGCGCACGGTCGCCGCGCCCAGGCCCCGGCTGCCGCCGGTGACCAGTACCCGAAGGCCGTCGAGGCTGTTGTCCGTGATGGGCATGGGGTCTCTCCTCCGTAAGATGAACCTGACTCCGGAAAAGGTACACCGTAAACGGAGCTGGACTCACCTTATGGAGGTTCTCTTGCCGCAATCACGCCCGCTGCGTGCCGACGCGCGACGCAACCGCGAGGCACTGCTGTCCGCGGCCCGCCAGGCGTTCCTCGGCGGCGACACCGACGCGCACGTCGAGGACATCGCCCGCAGCGCCGGCGTCGCCGTCGGAACGCTCTACCGCCACTTCGAAACCCGCGACGCGCTGATCGAGGAGGTCTACCGCAAAGAGGTCGACGACCTGTGCGCCACGCCCGGCGTCCTGCTGGACCAGCACGCCCCGGAGGAGGCACTGCGGCGCTTCCTGCTGCTGCTCGTGGACCACGCGGCGGTGGGCAAGGGGATGTCCAGTGTGCTGGAAAGCATCATGGCAACGGACTCACACGTCTTCGACGATGCACGCACCCGTATGGCCAACGCCCTCTCCCTGCTGCTCGAAGCCGGCAGCGCGGCCGGCACCGTACGCGACGACGTCACAGGTTCCACCCTTCTGCGCGCCCTGGGCGGCATCTGCGGAATGCGCGCCACGGAGGGCTGGTTGGTCGAGGCCCGGCAGATCACCGCCCTCCTCTTCGACGGCCTGCGACACGTCGCCCCGCGGTCACCCTGAGCCGGGGGCCGCGCGCGGTGCGCCACCGGCCAGGCCCTGCCCGTCACTCTTGACCGTTCCCGTCGTCGTCCTCGTACAGCTCCGGCGGGTCAGGATCGCGCAGCGGGCACAGTGCGCGGACGGCGGGGATCCTGGCGGTGAAGTACTAGCGGCCGGGCACGTTGAGGTTGGGCGTGCTTGAGCGGGGAGACGCGGGCGACGTCTTCGTCCAGGACGTCGTGCTCGCGCTCCTCGGCGGGCAGGGCCCGTAACTCGAATGCGGCGTCGAGATGGCGAGTCGTCCACAGCGCGGCGGCATTCAGCACCACACCGAGCGCGCCGAGCTGGTCCTCCTGGGCGTCTTGTACGCCTGCATGATCTGCCCGCGCTTGCCGAGGCAGATGTCGCGGGCGAGCTTGTGGTGGGACTCCTGCACGGTGAGCTGCCGGTTCATCTGCCGCCGGCAGGTGTCGTCGACCGGGTCGACCACCCGTAGCAGGTGCAGAGTCCTGGCGATCCGCCCGTACTCGGCAGCCCCTGTTCGTTTCAGCAGCGCGGCGGGGGTGCGGGACTGGTTGTCCTGGCTGGACACCTTCAACACTGCCTATGGCCCCGTGGACGCTGACGTGTTCTCACCCTCATCCGGGCCCACCGGGCTTCCAGAGAAACCTGGCCTCGCATCCCGAAGCTGTGCTGGACGACCATGTTCGATCTCAGCGCCACCCACGGTTCATTGATCTCCGGGCCCGGACTCGGCCGTGAACCGAACCAACCACTTCTCTGCACCGGCTCCCCTGATGAGTGGGGGTACGAGAACGGCGTGGTGTACGCCCTTGTGCGGATCGGACCGGACCGATGAGTGTCGACAGCCGCCGAGCCCTCGACGACGCAATGACCGCACGGCTATCAGCAGGGCGGGGACCTCGGCGATGATGTTGGGCTGGCGGACCATGGAGTTCCTGCGGGCGTCGTGTTCCCTTCAGGTACCCGCAGCCACCGGTCTTCTTCTGAACCTCGGTGGTCTCCGCACATCGCCAAGAGGCCGGGACAGCACGCTCGTACGCTCTGACCTGCCCCAGCCTGCCGTTGCGTCATGGTTTTCAATGGGGCTCGCGACGTGGCCGCGTCGGAGCAGCGGACGGTGGGGAGATTTCGATCATGGCGTGGAGCACCCGGGAGATGGCGGAGCTGGCCGGCGTCAGCCTCAGGGCCGTACGGCACTATCACGACATCGGCCTGATCGAGGAGCCGGAGCGCCGATCCAACGGCTATAAACAGTACGGCGTCAGTCATCTTGTCCGGCTCCTCCGGATCAAGCGCCTCACCGCTCTGGGCTTCTCCCTCTCCCAGATCGCGGACATGGACGAGGACCCGGATTCGGGTCCCGATCCGCGTGACCTGCGGGCTCTTGACGCTGAGCTGGCCGCCACCATCGAACGTCTGCAACACGCACGTGCCGAGGTGGGCGCCCTCCTGCGCGGACGAGCCGCGAGCGATCTTCCCCTCCGCTTCGCCTCTGTGGACAAGACAGCCGAGCTTCCTGACCCGGACCGCTCCTTCGTCACGGTCCTCGGTACGGTCCTCGGGCCCAGTGGGATGGATGCCTATGCCGACCTGCTCCAGCAGGAGCCGCAGCCCGTGGCACGTGAACTCAACGAGCTTCCCGCCGATGCCGACGATCTGACCCGCCAGAGTCTCGCCGAGCGTCTCGTGCCTTACGTCCTGGGTCTACGGTCCCGCCATCCCGGGCTCAGCGACCTGGCTTCAGATGCCCCGCGCGGTCGACAGCACACCGGCCGCACCATCGGCAAAGCCATCAGCGATCTCTACAATCCAGCCCAGGTGGACGTCATGAAGCGGCTCGACGGGCTCCTGTCCGATGTGGATGCTCCACGGTGACCGTGCTCAGAGCGCCGCTTCGTGACTCGGTGGGTGCGGCCCAGTGCGCGCCTGATGGTGTGACGAGTGCGCGAAAGAGCCGTCGTCACTGCCACTACCACCTGGACATCAGCGAACCGTAGTCGGTGTGGTCCACAGCCGCACGTGCCTCGTTTCTGTAGGCCGGTACGACGCCTGTGCGGACGCACAGATGCGGTGTGCTCCTGCCCGGCGCTGCCCTCACCACTGGGCATCGTCGCTCTCGCTCCCTGCGGTGTCGTTCTCGACGAGGATGGTGTGAACGCGTCGCAGCACGTCGAGGTGCGCGCGGTTGTAGAACTCGACCAGTGCGTGCACGGCGACCGAGTCCGCAAGCGCCCTTTCTCGGTGCGAGGCCAGCCCGAGGTCGGCCAGAGTGGGGTGGGCCCGGTGCTGCTGG
Source organism: Streptomyces sp. NPDC002809 (assembly GCF_040295435.1). Lineage (NCBI taxonomy): Bacteria > Bacillati > Actinomycetota > Actinomycetes > Kitasatosporales > Streptomycetaceae > Streptomyces > Streptomyces sp. NPDC002809. The sequence continues at coordinate 88,301 of NZ_JBEOVJ010000021.1, read as the reverse complement.
CGGACTTCGGGAGCCATCTGCTCGGCCAGCCGCTGCCGTACGTCGTCGGGAGCATCCTCCTCGAGCGCCGCGAACTCCGCTTCGAGGTCGCCGCGAGGTCCCGAAAGCTGTTCTTGGAGGGCGGCAATCGCTTCGGGCGTGAGGATGCTGGAGTAGGCCACCAGCAGGGATCGCTGGGTTTCGGGCAGGTCGTCGGCAAGCGTCTTGAAGTCCGGGGGCATGTCGAGCGCGGCCCGATTGTCCATGATGGCCGCCAGGTCCCGCCGCATCTGCTGTCGGCGTTCGATGTCCGCCGCGAGTTCGGCGTCCAGGTCCCGAAGGATCTGCCGTGCCCTCTCATCACCGCCTTCGACCGCGGGGACATCTGCGAGGGCCACGCCGAGGCCGGTCAGTCTGCGGATACGCAGCAGGCGCACCAGATGGCTGACGCCGTAGCGCTTGTAGCCGTTGGACGCCCGTTCCGGCTCGTCCAGCAGGCCGATCTCGTGGTAGTGCCGGACGGCCTTGGCCGTCGTCCCCGCGAGTTCCGCCAGCCGACGGGTACTCCACGCCACCAGGAGCCCCCTCTCCAGGATCGTGCCCGGCGGCCATTGAAAACCCTGCCCCTGGGGCACGGTCAACTCCGTCCGGTTCCGGCTCGCCACCGGTTGACCGTGCCCCAGGGGCAGGGAGTGGGATGGTCGCGACCACGCCCCACGCACCGATATGCGGAGACTGGACATGAAACGACGAAGCAGTGTCGGCCGAAACCTGGCCCTCCTGGCTGTCATCGGCCTGGGCGCGTCACTGATCACTGTGCCCGCCGCCGCCGAGGAGACGAAAACGCCTCAGGTGAAGTGGGGTCAGTGCCCCGACGACGTCGTGGCAGAAGCCGCTCCGACCGTCTTGCAGTGCGCCACCGTGCGCGTGCCGTTGGACTACGCCGAGCCGGAAGGCGAGCAGATCGACCTCACCGTCTCCAGGCTGGCCGCCACCGACCCGTACAAGAGGCGCGGCGTCCTCATGCTCAACCCGGGCGGTCCCGGCGGATCCGGGCTGGCGCTGTCCGCGCTGCTGGTGGCCCAGGGCCTTCCCAGCAGCGTCACCGACCGCTACGACCTGATCGGCATGGACACCCGGGGGATCGGTCATTCCACGCCGGTCAGCTGCGGTTTCACCACAGACAGCCCCTACTACTCCAACATCCCGCCCTATGCGGTGGATGACGCCGCGGTCACCGCGCAGGCGAAAGTCGCTGAGCGGGCAGCCGAGCAGTGCACGGACAACGACGACGATGGCCGGCTGCGCCACCTGACCACCGCGAACACCGCCCGCGACCTGGACCGGATCCGGGCCGCGCTCGGCGAGGAGAAAACCAGCTACCTGGGCTACTCGTACGGCACGGCCCTCGGCGCCGCCTACGCGTCGATGTTCCCGGAGCGTTCCGACCGGATCGTGCTCGACAGCAACATCGGAGACACCCACCTCGACCGCGACGGCATGCGCCGCTACGCGCTCGGCATGGAGCAGACCCTGCCGGACTTCGCGAAGTGGGCCGCCCGCCGGCACGACAGCTACGGACTGGGCCACACACCTGGGCAGGTACGGGCGTCCTACCTCACCATCGCCGGCAGGCTCGACAAGGCTCCCGTCGCGGGGATCGACGGCAACCTCTTCCGGCTCCTGACTTTCGGCCACCTGTTCAAGCAGACGCAGTACCCCACGCTGGCGCAGACCTGGCAGACGCTGCTCGAAGGCGACGAGGCCGCGGCCCGCGGTCTGACGGCCGCCTCCGAGGAAACGGCGGACGGCACGCTGTCGCCGACCGACAACGCCCTGACCGTGTTCCTCGCCGTTACCTGTAACGACGCGGAGTGGCCCGAGGACATCAACACCTACCGGCAAGGCGTCGCCGAGGACCGCGAACGCTACCCGCTGTACGGCGCCGCCACCGCCAACATCACCCCCTGCGCCTTCTGGCCGTACACCCCTGCTGAACCGCCCGTGGAGGTCCACGCCGAAGGCCCGCGCAACGTGCTGCTCCTACAGAACCGGCTGGACGCGTCGACCCCGCACTTGGGCGGGAAGATGCTGCGCGAGAAGTTCGGCGACCGCGCACGGCTGATCAGCGTCGACGACAGCGGGCACGGTGTCTACGTCCTGGGCCGGAACTCCTGCGCGTTGAACACCACCACGCGCTACCTCGTCGAGGGCGAGATGCCCACGAAGGACACGTCCTGCCGCGCGGATTGACCACCGGACCCGCGCCGCCGGCACCCCGTCCGCCGTTGACATCTTCCGGCGTACCCGTCGATGCCGGTTTGCAAGTAGTGGCGCAGTCCGCAGTACCCGTCCTCCCTCGGTGAACGGCGCCAGTTGCGGCGCGCCTGACCGAGAGATTCGGCAGTGGGGTCCGGAAGCCGGAGCAGACACAGGACGGGCACGGGACTGCCGTAGTGGCGCTATGAGAGCTCGCCATTGGTTCGCAGTGTCAGCAGTACGCCCTGCCGACGCGGGTCAGGGCCGGTGAAGGGTGTAGCAGTGCATCGAAGGCGCCACTGGTACCAGGGCTCCGATGCGTTTCGAATGGCGGGTCCTACGGAGGTGCCAGGTGGCCGTGCGTTGTGGGAAAGGCACAGTTGCCGTAGTGCCTCCGGCCAGTGTGCGCGGTCCTCGGTGAGAGCCGCGAGGTCTGACGGGGATGAGCGGCCGATCGGCCTCGCCGGTGGACGGGCGGTGGACAGACGCCTTTGGACGGTGCGGCACGAGGTGGCACGGGCCAAGCTGCTGCCGATGCTCTGACCAGGAAAAATGTCACGAGACAGTACGGCAGGGCATTCCCTGGCATGATCGCTCTCGGTCTCGTAATGCGTAGATCCCGGGTCGGAGTTGCCAGGGACTTTTCAGGGACTTTCAGCTCTGTCGGAGGGACATCCGAGGGAGTTTTCGCAGTACAAGCACGGAAGGCTGCGACAGCGCTGAAAGGCCCAGGGTATCGGGCCCGCGCATCCGCGCCGTCGCTCCATAGCGCTCCGGCACGGCGTCGGGTCGACGTTAGGAGACGAGGCTCTTCGGGGCCGCACACGGCCCTGACCTCGAGGAACGTGCCCCCACGGGCCCGGCGGCGTGAGCGCCGGGCCCGCGGGCGGGCGGTCAGGCGTACGGGTAGAACCCCGACCCCGTCTTCCGGCCGAGCCGGCCCGCGTCCACCATGCGCTGGAGCAGCGGGGGAGCGGCGTACAGGGGCTCCTTGTACTCGGCGTACATCGAGTCGGCGACCGAGGCCACCGTGTCGAGGCCGATCAGGTCGGCGAGCTTGAGCGGGCCCATCGGGTGGGCGCAGCCCATCTCCATGCCGTTGTCGATGTCCTCGCGGCTGGCGATGCCCGACTCGAACATCCGGATCGCGGAGAGCAGATACGGGATCAGCAGCGCGTTGACGACGAAACCGGAACGGTCCTGGGCGTGGATCGGGTGCTTGCCCAGTATGTCCTGCACCATGGCCTCGGCGCGCTTGACCGTCTCGTCCGACGTGGTCAGTGCCGGGATCAGCTCGACGAGCCGCTGCACCGGGGCCGGGTTGAAGAAGTGGATGCCGATGACCTGGTCCGGGCGGGAGGTCGCGACGGCCAGCTTCACCAGCGGGATCGAGGAGGTGTTGGAGGCGAGGATCGCGTCCTGCCGGGTCACCACCTGGTCCAGCACCTGGAAGATCTCGGTCTTGACCTGCTCGTTCTCCACGACGGCCTCGATGACGAGATCGCGGTCGGCGAACTCACCGAGGTCCGTGGTGAAGCTGAGACGGGCGAGGGTCTCGTCGCGCTCCTCAGCCGTGATCTTGCCGCGTTCGGCGGCCTTCGAGAGGGAGTTGTGGAGCCGGGTGCGGCCGATCTCCAGCGCCTCGCCGGTGGTCTCGGCCACCTTGACGTCGAGGCCGCTGCGGGCGCACACCTCCGCGATGCCTGCGCCCATCTGGCCGCATCCCACCACTCCGACGCGTGCAATGTCGGCCATAGAGTCCGTCACCTCGTGCCTTTCGCTGTTCTCCGGTCGGCGGCTTCCGTCTGATTCCGGGCTCCACCACGACCCCACGACGTTACTCCGGGCCTCGGGGCGACCGGTAAATGGGGGGCGAGGCCGAGGGGCCGGGGGCGCGCACCTGCCTCGCTCCCGCTTCCCCCGTTTGCCGGTCGCCCTTACCGGAGATCGCGGGCCGGGGCGGGCATGCTCGGTCTCACGCCCGGATTCCGGGGCCGCGGAGGCGAGTGCAGGGACGGCAGGTGCGGCGATATGCGGCAAATGGAACGAAGGAAGTTCGTCACGGGTGCGGTCGGTACGGTCGCGGGGGTGATGGCCTCGGCCGTCATGGCGGGTGACGCCGCCGCGGCCGTGCGGGACGGGGCCCTCGCAGGCCTGCCCGGCGGGGCCCGTGATGTGCTCCGGAGCGATCTCCGGGGCATGTGGGTGGCCACGATCGAGAACGTCGACTGGCCGTCGAAGCCGGGTCTGTCGGCCGCGGCGCAACGGGCCGGGCTGATCGCGTACCTCGACGAGGCTGTCGCCCGGCGGCTGAACGCGGTGATTCTCCAGGTCCGTCCCAGTGCCGACGCGCTGTGGCCCTCACCGTACGAGCCGTGGGCCAAGTGCCTCACCGGGGTCCAGGGCAAGGACCCCGGCTGGGATCCGCTGGGCACGGCCGTGCAGGAGGCGCACAGCCGGGGCCTGGAGCTGCACGCCTGGTTCAACCCGTACCGGGTCGCCAACCACGCCGATCCCTCCCTGCTGTCCGCCCGCCATCCCGCGCGGCTGCACCCCGAATGGGTCGTGCCGTACGGCGGGAAGCTCTACTACAACCCCGGACTGCCCGAGGTCCGCGCGTTCGTCCAGGACGCGATGCTCGACGCGGTCCGCCGCTACGACATCGACGCCGTCCACTGGGACGACTACTTCTATCCGTACCCGGTGGCCGGCCAGAGCTTCGCGGACGGTGCCGCGTACGCGAAGTACGGCGCGGGTTTTCCGGACCGGGCCGCCTGGCGGCGCTCCAACACCGACAAGCTGGTGCGGGAGATGTCCGAGCGGATCAAGGCGCTCAAGCCGGCGGTCCGGTTCGGTATCAGCCCGTTCGGCGTGTGGCGCAACGCCTCCACCGACCCGCTCGGCTCCCGCACCGAGGCGGGCGTGCAGACGTACGACGACCTGTACGCCGACACCCGCGGCTGGATCAAGAAGGGGTGGATCGATCACGTCTGCCCGCAGCTGTACTGGAACATCGGCTTCGCTCCCGCCGACTACGCGGCACTGGTCCCCTGGTGGGGCGAGGTGGTCCGGGGCACGGGCGTGGACCTCTTCATCGGCGAAGCCCTGTACAAGGCCGGCGACCCGGCCCAGCCCGCGGCCTGGCAGGACCCTGCGGAGCTGTCCCGGCACATCGGCTTCGCCGCGGCGTACGACCAGGTCCGCGGCCACGTCTACTTCTCGGGGAAGAGCGTGGTCACGGACCGGATCGGCGCGATGGACCGGGTGGTGGCCGACCACTACCGGACGCGGGCGCGCCCGCCCCGCTGACCGGCCGCCCCGTTCCGCTGCGGCGCCTCGCGGGGCGGCGGCCGGCCGTCCTCAGGTTCCCGGGTCCCGGTCCCGGGCGGTGTGCTGGACGACGCTGTCGGGGCCGGGGGCGATCAGGTGTTCATGTCCGTCCTCGAAGCGGACGCGGTACGGGGGAGTCCCCCCGTCACCGAGCACTTCGACGATCTCTGCGACCCGGTCGTGCTGCCCCACGGTCCTGCCGTGCGTCAGCAACCGGTCGCCCGTGTGTGCCTCCATCGGGAGTGACCTCCTCACGGGTGGCGTTCCATGTCGACAAGTCTATGACCGGCGGGCTCCGGCGCGCTGGGTGACCGCGATGCAGACGAGGACGGCGACCGCCGCCGCCGGGGCCGCCGGGGCGACCTCCTCGCCGAGCAGCAGGAACGACCAGATGAGCGTCAGCAGCGGCTGTGCGAGCTGAAGCTGGCTGGCCCGGGCGACGCCGATCTCGGCCATGCCGCGGTACCAGACGTACAGGCCGAGGAAGGTCGACGCCACGGACACCCAGACCAGTCCGATCACCCCGTGCGCGGTCAGCCGCACCGGCTCGTACGGCAGCGCGATCGCGGCGCCCGCCACCGCGAGCGGCACAGTGAGGATCAACGCCCAGCCGGTCACCTGCCAGCCCGGCATCTCCCTCGCCAGCCGGCCGCCCTCCGTGTACCCGGCGGCGCAGACCAGCAGCGCGCAGAACAGGTAGAGATCCCCGGCCGACAGGCCGCCGCCGCTCTGCAGCACGGTGAAGGCGATCACCACCGCCGCCCCGGCGAGCGCCGCGGTCCAGAACGCACGGGAAGGCCGCGATCCGGTGCGTACGGAGGAGAACACCGCGGTGGTCAGCGGCAGGAGGCCGACGACCACCGCCGCGTGCGAGGTGGTCGAGGTCCGCAGCGCCAGCGTGGTCAGCAGGGGGAACCCCACGACCACCCCGCCCGCCACGACCGCGAGACCGGCCCAGTGCCGCCGCTCGGGCAGCCGCACCCGGGCCGCGACCATCACCGCACCGGCGACGGTGGCGGCCAGCAGGGTGCGCAGCGCGACCAGGGACCAGGGGCCGAAGCTCTCCAGGCCCCAGGCGGTGGAGGGGAAGGTCAGCGAGAAGGAGACCACTCCGAGCAGGGCGAGCAGGGTGCCGTTCCGGCTCGCCGGGAGGGAATCGGGGGACGCGAGGGGTGAGGGGCCACTCGATGCCGGCCCGGTTCCCGCCGGGCCGACCGCTATTGCGGGTCCGGCAGTAGCGCTATCCTGTGCTGTCATGCAAGAGCGTAGCAGTGTCGCCCAGTTGACTGAAGTACTCCGGAGTGAGCTGAACCGCTACTCACCTGGTGAGAAGCTGCCGTCCAGTCGTGCACTCGTCGAACGTTTCCGGGCCGGCCCCGTCACGGTCTCGCGGGCCGTGGCCCAGCTGGCGGCCGAGGGGCTCGTCGTCACCCGTCCCGGCTCCGGCGCATTCCGCGCGCAGCCCCCCACAGGTGTACGCCCGCCCGCCGACACCTCCTGGCAGGAGGTGTCGCTCAGCGGTGACGGCGGGCCCGAGGTGGTGCCCCGTACGGTCGACGCCTCCGGTCTCCTGGTCACGCTGACGCCGCCGCCCACCGGGGTCATCGAGTTCAACGGGGGCTATCTGCACAGCTCGCTCCAGCCCGAGCGGGCCATGGCGGCCGCCCTCGCCCGGGCCGGCCGCCGCCCCGGCGCCTGGAGCCGGCCGCCCACCGACGGGCTCACCGAACTGCGCGCCTGGTTCGCCCGTGAGATCGGCCCCGCGCTCACGGCGGCGGACGTGCTGATCACCGCGGGTGGCCAGAGCGCCCTGGCCACCGCGCTGCGGGCGCTGGCCCAGCCCGGCGCGCCCGTCCTCGTCGAGTCGCCCACGTACCCCGGCATGCTGGCGGCAGCCCGGGCCGCCGGGCTGCGCCCGGTGCCCGTCCCCGTCGACGCCGACGGTGTGCGGCCCGATCTCCTCGACGCGGCCTTCCGGGCCACCGGCGCCCGTGTCCTCGTGTGCCAGCCCCTCTTCCAGAACCCGACGGGCGCCGTTCTCGCCGGCGGCCGGCGTGCCGAGGTCGTCCGGATCGCCCGGGAGGCGGGGGCGTTCGTCGTCGAGGACGACTTCGCCCGCCATCTCGTCCATGACGACGCCGGACCGCTCCCCGCTTCGCTGGCCGCGGACGATCCCGACGGTGTCGTCGTCCACGTCTGTTCCCTGACCAAGGCCACCTCGCCCAGTTTCCGGGTGGGCGCCCTGGCGGCCCGGGGGCCGGTCCTGGAAAGGCTGCGGGCCATCCAGGTCGTCGACAGCCTCTTCGTCTCCCGGCCGCTCCAGGAGGCCGCGCTGGAACTCGTCGGCTCTCCCGCCTGGGGCCGTCATCTGCGCTCCGTATCGGCGGAGCTGCGCATCCGCCGCACCGCCATGATCACCGCGCTGCGCCAGGAACTGCCGGGCCTCGCGCTCCCGCACATCCCCGCGGGCGGCGGCAGCCTCTGGGTGCGCCTGCCCGATTCCGGCGCCGGTGCGGACGAGTCGGCCATGGTCGCCGCGGCCCTGCGCGGCGGCGTCGCCATCGCGCCGGGGCGTCCCTACTTCTGCGCCGAACCGCCCTCGCCCCAGGTCAGGTTGAGCTTTGTCGCGGTCGCCGGTCTCGCCGAGATCACCGAAGGCGTGCGGCGGCTGTGCGCTGCCTGGGAGGGCCTGCTCGGCACCCCGGCCGATAGGGTCCGGGCATGACCGAAATGCCTCAGGAACGTTACGAGATATCGTCCGACCCCGGCCGGCTGGACGCTGCCCGGGTTCACAACTGGCTCTCCACCGACGCCTACTGGGCCATGGGGCGGACCAGGGAACACCAGGATCGCGCCATCGCCGGGTCGCTGAACTTCGGTGTCTACGACCGCGTATCCGGCGAACAGGCCGGATACGCCCGTGTGGTGACCGACCTCGCGACGTTCGCCTGGCTCTGTGACGTGTACGTGGACCCCGCGGCCCGCGGGCACGGTCTGGGCGGAAGGCTCGTCGCGGCGGCGCGCGACCATCTCGCTCCGACCGGTGTCCGCAGGTTCCTGCTCGCCACGGCCGATGCCCACGGTGTGTACGAGAAGGCCGGTTTCCGGCCGCTCGACAATGCGGACCAATGGATGTGTCTCCGGTTCGCCTGAGCCGGAAGCCTTTCGGCGGCACTCTTGACCTGCGCGGCGATCGGCTCCACGATCGCGCCCATGAGTGTTCGAGTCTCGCTCGTCGCCGCGGCACGCAGCTCCTCCCTGCTCGGTGAGCGCTTCGACGACGACCGGCCGCTCGACGAGGCCGGCTGGCACGAGGTCCGGTTCGCCGCCCCGGCCCTGGTGCCCCTCGGGGCGGCCGAGCTGCGCTACTGCTCGCCGACCGCCCGCAGCCGTGCCACCGGCGACGCGCTCGGCTTCGCGCCGCTGGTCCAGCCCGCCCTGCGCGACTGCGACATGGGGCGCTGGCGCGGCTGCACGCTCTCCGATGTCACCGCACGCGAACCGGCCGCCGTGGACGCCTGGCTGGCGGACCCGCGCTCGGCGCCGCACGGCGGCGAGCCGCTGCTCGCGTTCATCTCCCGGATCGGCAACTGGCTGGACACCCGCCCCGCCTGCGACGGGTCCATCGTCGCCGTGGCCGAACCCGCGGTCGTCCGGGCCGCCCTCGTCTACGCGCTGAAGGCCCCGCCGTCGACGTACTGGAACGTCGACGTCCGCCCGCTCTCCACGGTCACGCTCACCGGCATGCCCCGCCGCTGGAGCCTCCGCCTGGGAACCGGGTCGTGACCTCGGCCGCTACCGGGGACGGACGGGCGGGACGGGCGAGGGCGGTCAGGGGGCCGGCAGGGGCGGGACCGACTCGCCCTCGGTGTCGATGCGGGGGAGCACCCGGTCCAGCCACCGTGGCATCCACCATGCGCTCCGGCCCAGCAGCGTCATCACCGCGGGGACCAGCAGCAGCCGGACGATCGTGGCGTCGACGAGCACGCTGACCGCCAGTCCGAGCCCCAGCATCTTGACCACGATGTTGTCGCTGATGACGAAGGCGGCGAAGACGCTGACCATGATGAGCGCGGCGCAGGTGATCACCCGTGCGGTGATCTCCAGCCCGTGTGCCACCGCGCCCTTGCTGTCCCCGGTCCGCAGCCAGGCCTCGTGCACCCGGGAGATCAGGAACACCTCGTAGTCCATGCTCAGACCGAAGACGATGGCGAACATCATCATCGGCACATAGCTCTCGATGGGCACGGTTCCCGAGACTCCCAGGGACGGCCCGCCCCAGCCCCACTGGAAGACCGCCACCACCACCCCGTACGACGCGGCGATCGAGAGGAGGTTGAGGACGGCCGCCTTGACCGCGACGAGGACGCCCCGGAACACGATCAGGATGATGATGAAGGCGAGCCCGACCACGACGGCGATGATCAGGGGGAGCCTGCGGGTGATGATGTCGAGGAAGTCCTCCTGGGCCGCGGTCGTACCGGTCACATAGGCGGAGGCGGAGGTGCCCGACACCCCCTGCGGCAGGACGTCGTCCGTGAGGTGGTTGAAGAGCGTGGTCGTGCCCGCATCCTGCGGGGCCTCCTTGGACAGGGCCGTGCCGATGAGGAGCGCCCCGTCGTCGGTCGGCTGCAGCGGAGTGACGCTGGCCGCACCGGGCACGTCGGTGAGCGCCTTCTGCAGATTGCTCGCCAGCGCCGAGCGGTCCGCGCTCGGGACCGACTGCTGATCGACGACCAGGGTGAAGGGGCCGTTCGCGCCGGGCCCGAAGCCCGTGGAGATCAGGTCGAACGCCCGCCGGTCGGTGAAGCTCGTCGGATCGGCTCCGTCGTCGATGTGCCCGAGACGGATGGAGAACAGCGGGATCGCGAGGACGCCCACCACGACCAGCCCGGTGAGCAGGAACCACCAGGGCCGCCGCTCCACCCGCTGGGCGTAGCGGTGCCAGCCGCCCGTCGCCGCGGTGCCGGGGCCGGCCCCGCCCTCGGCGACCGGGGTCCGCACCCGGTAGCGGTCGATCCGCCGGCCGACGAGACCGAGCAGGGCCGGGACCAGGGTGAGGGCGCCGATGACCGCGGTGATCACGGTGACGGCGGCCGCGGCGCCCAGCTTGCCGATGAAGCTCACCCGGGAGACGTACAGACCGGCCAGCGCGACGATGACGGTACAGCCGGACACCAGGACGGCGCGTCCGCTCGTGGCGACCGCCCGGCCGGCGGACCGTACCGGATCGGCGCCGTCCATGACGAGCTGACGGTGACGCGTGATCAGGAAGAGTGCGTAGTCGATCCCGACACCCAGCCCGATCATGGTGGCGAGCGTGGGCGAGACGCTCGCGAACGTGGTGGCCGCGGCCACCAGCGCCAGACAGCTCAGCCCGACGACCACGCTGATCAGCGCGGTGATCAGGGGGACCCCGGCGGCGATGATGCTGCCGAACCCGATGAGCAGCACGACCACCGCGACGGCGAAACCGACGGCCTCGCTGGTGAGGTCCTTGGTCTCGGGCCTGGCGAGCTCTCCCAGCGGGCCTCCGTACTCGACCTCCACGCCGGCCGATCGCAACGGCTTCACCGCCGTGTCGACCTGGTCCAGATAGGAATCGTCCAGCGAGGTCGGGTTCACGTCGAACCGGACGGTGATGTAACCGGTCTGGCCGTCCTTGGACAGCGAGGTGGATGTCGAGGAGGAGGACGAGGGCAGCGGGTTCTGGGCGGACAGGACGTGCGGCAGCTTCTGGAGGTTCGCCACCACCTGGTCGACCTGGCTCGCCACCTCGGTCAGGGGTTTCTTCGCGTCGTGCAGGACCACCTGAGCCCCGGTGCCGCCCGCCGCCGGATCGTGCGCCTGCAGCAGCTCGGCGCCGGTGTTGGACTGGGTGCCGGGCAGGTTGAAGTCGTCGGAGTACGTCCCTCCGAACGCGCTCTGGAGGGCGTGCAGCCCGCCGAGGGCGACCACCCACAGCACGATCACCACGACGAAGTGGCGCGCACACCATTCGCCCAGCCGCAGCAGCCACCCCCCGCCCGAGCGCGCCGGTGGGGTGTACGTACTGCTGCTCGGCGGGGCCATGGCGCTCTCCGGAGAAGGGGACGGGCGTCTGCCGGGGCGCTTCGCGTCCCTTGTGTCCACTTCGAGAACGTAGAGGCGGGCACGGAAGCCGTGGCTCGCGACACGTTCGCCGGCCTGCCCGTTCCGCCGCACGGCCGGTATCGGCGGCAGACCCGAGCCACCGGCGCCGGAGAGCGCCCCGGCCCCGGCGGGTCAGTCCTTCTGCTGCGCGCCGACGATGAGCGTCAGCGCCTCGGTGATGGCGGTCTCCGCCGTCGCCTTGTCGAGCCCGAGGCCGGTCAGCAGCCCCGCACCGTCCTCGTGCTCCAGCAGGGCCAGCAGGATGTGCTCGGTGCCGATGTAGTTGTGACCCATCCGCAGGGCCTCCCGGAAGGTGAGCTCCAGAGCCTTGCGCGCGGCGGCGTTGTACGGGATCAGCTCGGGCAGCTCACCCTCGGCGGCCGCCGGCAGTGCCTGCTCGGCTGCCTGGCGGACGGTGTCCGGGGCCACCCCCTGCGCCTTGATGAACGCCCCCGCGAGCGCCTCCGGCTCGCTGAGCAGTCCCAGCACGATGTGCTCGGTCCCGATCTCGGCGTTGCGGGCGGCGCGGGCCTCGTTCTGCGCGGCCATCACCACGTTCTTCGCGCGCGGGGTGAAGCGGCTGAAGCCCTGGCTGGGGTCGAGCTCGGACAGTTCGCCGGGGTCCTTGGCCACGAACCGCTTCTGGGCTGCCTGCCGGGTCACGCCCATGCTCCGGCCGATGTCCGTCCAGGACGCACCGGAACGGCGCGCCTGGTCCACGAAGTGGCCGATCAGGTGGTCGGCCACGTCGCCGAGGTGGTCCGCCGCGATGACGGCGTCCTGGAGCTGGTCGAGCGCGTCGGGGTGGACCTTCTTGATGGCTGCGATGAGGTCGTCGAGTCGGACGGGATGCGTCATGCCCACGGGATTCGTCATGTGTCAACGGTAGGTTGACGGTGCGATGGTGTCAACTGTCGGTTGACACTCGTTGCGTGCGGGGCGCGGCGGTGTCCCGGCATGACAGAACGCGCCGGCCGACGATGTCGTCGGCCGGCGCGTCCGGTGAGCTGTTCCGCGAACGGTCCGGGGTCAGAGGGTCCCGGAGTCGGCGATGGTGACCTTCGCCTTGGTGCGGCCGCTCTGCGAACCGAGGCCCTCGATCTTCGTGACCAGGTCCATGCTCTGCTGGTCGGCGACCTCGCCGAAGACCACGTGCTTGCCGTCCAGCCACGAGGTCACGATGGTCGTGATGAAGAACTGCGAGCCGTTGGAGTTCGGGCCGCTGTTCGCCATGGAGAGCTGGCCGGGCTTGGTGTGCGCCAGCTTGAAGTTCTCGTCGTCGAACTTCGCGCCGTAGATGCTCTTGCCGCCCGTGCCGTCGCCGCGGGTGAAGTCGCCGCCCTGCAGCATGAACTCGGGGATGACCCGGTGGAAGGACGAACCCTTGTAGCCGAAGCCCTGCTCGCCCGTGGCCAGCTGGCGGAAGTTCTCCGCGGTCTTGGGAACGACGTCGTCGTACAGGTTGAAGACGATCCGCCCGGCGGGCTCGTCGTTGATGGTGATGTCGAAGTAAACCTTGCTCGTCATGGAACCATCCTGACATCTGCTCCCGTGGCCCCGACGGGCGGGCGCGTCCAAACACCGCTCACGGGTGACCGGCCGGTGGCATGTGGTGGACACTCCGCCAAAGCCCCAGGCCGTGTCGCGCCTGCTCCGTCACACCCCAGTGCTGCCGTCGATCCGCTCCCGCAGCAGATCGGCGTGGCCGCTGTGGCGGGCGCACTCACCGATCATGTGGGTGCAGATCCACCGCAGGTTCACCCCACCGCCCGTGAAGGGGGCCGTGTCCTCCAGCGACCGTGCCGTGCGTTCGGCCCGGGACACGGCGATCTCCTCCTGCCGGCCGGCGCGGGCTCCCGCGAAGGTACCGGACGCCGGACGGCTCGAAACCCCCGTCGTGACCGCCAGGGCCTGCCGGTGACCCGTCGGCGGGCGGGACGTCCTCGCCGGTCAGCACCGGCGGAACCAGTTCCGCTCGACCTCCGTCAGGTGCTGGACCAGTCCCATCGGAGTCAGTGACGGCGGCGGCACGGAGGCGTGCCGCAACCTGCTCGTCGGTGAGGCCCTCGCATTTCACCGCCACGGTGGCCCGGTGGAAAACGAGCCGGGCGGCCATGGTGGTGTGCTCGTCGGCGTTCAGGGACGTCATGGGGCGTTCGGTGCTCTTCGCGATCACCGATGTTGCCGGCCGGGTCTGCCGGCTGGGTCTGCCGGCCGGATCTGAGAGCTGGGCCTGTCAGCCGGGTCTTCCGAACGGGTCTGCCGGCCGGGCCGCCGCGATCACGGCGAGGCGTCGGCCGCTGCGTCCTACGGCCGGCGGCGGGGCTTGCCGCGCTTGGCGCCCGCAGCTCCCTTGGCGCCGCGCGCGCCGCCCTTCGCACCCTTCGCACCACCGGAGCCGCCCCGCGGGTTCTTCCCCGCCGACGCACCCGCCGCGGGCTTACGCCGAGCACTGCCGGTCTCGGCGCGCTTCGACTTCGGCTTCGGCTGCTCCGCGGGCGCCGTGCTGCGGCCCCGGGAGCTGTTCACGGTCCGACCGCGGACGATCCCGATGAAGTCCTCCACCAGGTCGGTGGTCCTGTCCTCGGGCCAGGACAGGGCGATCCGCGACTCGGGCGCGTCCGACAGCGGGCGGTAGGTGAGGTCCTTGCGGTGGTGCAGACGGGCGAGCGACTGCGGAACGACGAGGACACCCACCCCCGCGGCGACCAGCTCGACGGCGTCCTCCGTCGTGGCCGGGCGCTCGATCGCGGGCTTGCCGGGGAGCCGGTCCCAGCCGAGGGTGTCGTCGAGCGGATGCAGCACGACGTCGTCGGCCAGCTCCGCGAGGGAGACCTCGTCGACCGCCGCCGCCACGTGGTCCTTGGGGATCACGACGACGGTCTGCTCGGTGTAGAGCGGGATCGCGCTGAGGTCCGTACCGTCGACCGGCAGCCGGACGAAACCTGCGTCGGCGCCGCTGTCGCGCAGCAGGGCCGGCGCCTCGGCGGCCGGCACCGCGACGAGGGTCAGGGGGACGTCGGGCAGGCGCTCGTTCCAGATACGCACCCACTTGGTGGGCGTCACCCCCGGGACATACGCGAGCCGGAACGAAGGGGATACTTCCGAGCCTGTCACCCCGCCAGGTTAACCGGTCGTGGTCAGAGGTGGCGCACACGCTCGATACTCTTGAACCATGACGTCGCACCAGACCGCCCAGACCATGAAGGCCGCAACCGCGGCGAAGAAACTGGGTGTGTACCTCGAGGCCACCCCCACCGAGTTCCAGGAGGGTGTCGTCTCGCGCGCCGAGCTGGCGGCTCTCCAGTCCGATCCGCCCGAGTGGCTGCAGGAACTGCGACGCAACGGCCCGCACCCGCGCCCCGTGGTCGCGTCCAAGCTGGGCGTCTCCATCTCCGGCCTCGCCCGCGGAGGCGTCACGGACGCTCTCACCACGGAGCAGATCGACGCGCTGAAGCAGGACAACCCCGAGTGGCTCCAGAAGGAGCGGGCCACACAGGCGGAGGTCCGCAAGGAAACCGTACGCATCAAGGAGCGGAACGCGGAGCGCAAGGACGCGTCCTAAGCGCTGCCCGTGATCCGTGGTGGATCAGCCCGCGGCGTCGGATGCGGTGCATCGCAAGGCGGAGGGGCATCCGCGTACTGGATGTATCCGGGCGCTCCGGCAACGCGGCGAGGTGCCGTAGCCGTCGTCGTGCGCCCGCCAGGGATTACACGACAGCTCCAGCTCGCACCCGACTTCCGAAGACCGACATGTGGGTGGTCTCCGTTCCCTCGCCGACCGGCGGGACGGAGGCCACCCCCACGTCGTTTCCGGCGAAACGGCCGCCGTTCGGCACGGCCGTCGGCCCGAAAAACGGGTGACGGCCGACCCGACCCTGCGTACCGTGGTCCCCATGGGAACGCTGTGATCGCCCCGCCCACGACCGCGTAGAGCTCAGCTCCGCCGTCGTGGTGCCGCGCATTCGTCCGCGAATCCGTTCTGCCGGCACGGCCGGGAACAGGGGCTCATCCATGCACCCAGCACACTCAGCACAACTCTCTCTGCACGGCGTCACCAAGCGTTACGGCGGCCGCACCGTGCTTCGACAGGTCTCGTTCAGCCTCGCGCCCGGCGAGAAGGCCGGCGTCATCGGCGACAACGGGGCCGGCAAGTCCACACTGCTCCGCCTCCTCGCGGGCGAGGAACGGCCCGACACGGGCGAGGTGTCCGTCGTCTCACCCGGCGGGACGGGGTATCTGGCCCAGGCCATCGGACTGACTCCGCAGGCCACGGTCCAGGACGCGGTCGACACGGCACTGGGGGAGCTGCGCGCCCTTGAGTCGGAGCTGCGCCGGGCCGAGTCCGCGCTGGCCGTGGCGGCCCCCGGCCCGGAACTGAGGGCCGCCCTCGCCGCGTACGCGCACCTGACCGAGCGGTACGAGGCGCGCGACGGCTACGGCGCCGACACCCGGGTGTACACCGCTATGCACGGACTCGGTCTGCCCCGGCTCTCCCGGGACCGGCCGCTGGGCACGCTGTCCGGCGGCGAGCGGTCCCGGCTGGCGCTGGCCGCGACACTCGCGTCCCGCCCCGAACTGCTCCTGCTGGACGAGCCGGCCAACGACCTCGACGACCGGGCGGTCGGCTGGCTGGAGGACCATCTGCGGAACCACCGCGGAACGGTCGTCGCGGTCACCCATGACCGGGTGTTCCTCGAGCGGATCACCGCCACGGTCCTGGAGGTAGACGGCGGCCGCGTCTCCCGCCACGGCAACGGCTACGCCGGATACCTCACCGCCAGGGCCACCGAACGCCGGCGGCGCCAGGAGCGGTACGACGAGTGGCGGGCCGAACTCGAACGCGGCCGCCGGGTGGCCGGGAACAACGCCGTCCGCCTGGATGCCATCCCGCGCAAGCTGACGAAGGCCGGTTCCGGAGCCGGTGCGTTCCGTGCGCGCGGGCGTGCCCACGGCGCGATGAGCCGTATCCGCAACGCGAAGGAGCGGGTCGGCCGGCTCACCGCGAACCCGGTGACACCGCCGCCGGACCCGCTGTCGTTCACGGCCCGCATCACCACCGCGAGCGGTCCCGGGGAGACCCCGGCCGCGGCCCTGGACCATGTCGTCGTCGAGGGCCGGCTGAAGGTGCCCGAGCTGCGGATCGGACCGGCCGAGCGGTTGCTGGTCACCGGCCCCAACGGAGCCGGCAAGAGCACCCTGTTGCGGGCTCTGGCCGGGGAACTCCGTCCGGACACGGGCGCGGTGGCGACCCCCGGGAAGACGGGGCACCTGCGGCAGGAGGAGACACCGTGGCCGCCGGGCACGACCGTGCTGTCCGCCTTCGCCCACGGCCGCCCCGGCGACCGGGACGAACACGCCGACCGGCTGCTGTCGCTGGGCCTGTTCGAGCCGGCCGCCCTGCGGCTGCGCGTCGGGGACCTCTCGTACGGCCAGCGGCGCCGCATCGAACTCGCCCGGCTCGTCAGCGACCCGGTGGACCTGCTCCTGCTGGACGAGCCGACCAACCACCTCTCACCCGCTCTCGTGGAGGAGCTGGAGACCGCGCTCGCCGGCTACACGGGCGCGTTGGTGCTGGTCACCCACGACCGCCGGATGCGGACGCGGTTCAGAGGCACCCGGCTGGAAATGAGCGAAGGCGCCGTCACCCGCGGATCCTGAACGGGCGCCATCCCCGCCCCGGCGCCCCGGAACGAGCGCGGCCGTGACACCGCCGCCCCTCCGGGGCGCTCTCATTCCATAGGGTTGCGCCCATGCTGGAGCCGGAGGGAATCGACGACGTCGACTGGGCGGCGCTGGAGCACGCGTACGGACCGGCGCACGACGTCCCCGCTCTGCTGCGGGCGGCCGGATCGACGGACGCCCGGATCCGGGACGAGGCGGTGGACGAGCTGTACACCTCCCTCTGCCACCAGGGATCGGTCTACTCGGCGACAGCGCCGGCCGTGCGCTTCGTCGCCCGGCTCGCACTGGACGGGCCCGGTGACCGGCAGCCGCTGCTGTGGCTGCTGCACGGTGCCGCCGACGGGGCGGGACGCGAACGGGAGCAGGCACGGCGGGCGGTGGCCACGGCCCTTCCGCCTCTTCTCGGGCTCGCGGCGGACCGGGACCCGGATATCCGGCGCACCATGGTGTGGATCGTCGCTGCCTGCGAGGAGGCCTCCCTGCCGCTGCTCCCGCTGCTGCGGGCCCGGCTGGAGACGGAGGAGGACGCCGAGGTGCGGGCGGATCTCGTCACCGCGCTCGGCCTGCTCGACGTCGCGCCGGACATCAGCAGGGCGCGCAACCAGGATCTGCTCTCCGCTCCGGAGCCGTCGGTGCGCAGGGCCGCGGCGACGGACCTGCTGCGTACGGCCCCGCTTCCGCTGCCGCCCGCGCTGGTGGAGACGGCGCTCGACGCCCGGGAGACCGCGCCCGGCGACAGCGACGCGTTCCACCCATGGCCCGCTTCCCATGTCCCGCTCACCCAACGGCTGATGGATGATCCGGATGCGGCCCTGCGTGCCGTCGAGCGGGGGCTGCCGATGGCCTGGGAGCTCACCGAGACCTGGCGCGACCGCGAGCGGGACGTCCTGCCGTGGCTCGCGGCCACGGCGACGGACGCCGAGGACCTGTGCCGGGTGGCCCGCGTGGGTGCCGCGATGCCGGGCGGGGAGACGGCCCCGTGGCTCGAATCCCACCTGCGGGCCGACGACCCCGCGGTCCGGATCGCGGCGACCCTCGCCGCGGTACGGCTGCGCGTGCCCGGTGCGCTCGGCCTCGTCCTGCGGCTGATGGACGAACTGCCGGAGGACGCGGCCTCGCTGCGGCTGACCCCTCTCGGCACGCCCGGCACGGTCGTGACCGCGGCGGTGGAGGTGTTCGGCGCGGCGGCCGAACCGGTGGCCCGGCGGGTCGCGGCCCGGCCCCGTGCCGAGTGGCTCGACGCCCTGCGTCCCTTTCCCGGGCTCGCGGCCGGCTGCGTGGACGACCTGGTCCGGCTGCTGCCCGCGTCGGCCGGGGTGCTCGCCGCGCTGGGGCCTGCGGCAGGCCGCGACGCGGCGCGAGCCCTGCGGGCACGGGCCGCGGCGGGTGACCTCTCGGCAGCGCTGGCGCTGGTGCGGGTCGACGGTCGGGCCGAGCCGGCTGTGCAGGCGGTGCGCATGCAGCCGGACGCGGTGGCCCGACGTGCGGCAGCGGTCCGTGCAGCGGACGAACTCGGCCCAGCGGCAGCTGTGTTGCTGCCGTTGCTGGAAGAACGGCTGAAGGCGCCGACCCGGGAGAGCCGGGCGGGCGCGGCAGCCGCGATCTGGCGCGTCACGGGCCGCACGCACGACACGGCGCCGCTTGTCGCGGACCAGCTGACCCGCCGCGACAGCCTGCACGAACCGCCCCTCGGCGCGCTGCGCGCACTCACGGAGATGCGCCTGCTCCCGGCGGCGGCCCGCCCCGCGGTCGAGCACATCGTCTCCTCACCGCGCCGCGTCGTCAGGGCCTTTCCCTGCGACGGCACCCCGCACCCGGACATCGCGGTGAGGGAGGTGGCACGGGAGCTGCTGGCGGTGACCGGCTGAAGGGACTGGGCGCTCCGGCGCCCCGTGCGGCGGCCGCCCCGCGGCAGCTCGGCGCCGAGCGACGGGCGGGGCGGCCGGGTGCCAGGGACACCAACAACACAGAATCCCGAGCGCCGAGAGCGCGGAGCACCAAGCGCCGGGAGCGCCGAGCGCGCCAGGAGCGCCGAAAAAGAAAGGCAAGGAGGTTTTCCCACCCCTTGCCTTTCTCAAGATATAGCGCACCGGGGGGCTTGCGGCAAGGCCCCGGGGATGCCGCAGGATGATCGACCGCAGCCGGTGCGGCAGGGCCGAAGTCCGATCTCTTGAATGGGTGTTCCGATGATTGACGTGATCGTGGTCGGCGGCGGGCCGACCGGTTTGATGCTGGCCGCCGAATTGCGGCTGCACGACGTGCGCGTGGTCGTGCTGGAGAAGCTGACCGGACCGACGGGGGAGTCCCGCGGGCAGGGTCTCCACGCCCGCAGCGTCGAGATGATGGACCAGCGCGGTCTGCTGGACCGGTTCCTGGCGGTGAGCGAGAAGTTCCAGGTGGGTGGTCTCTTCGGTGGCATCGCCACGGCGTGGCCGGACCGGCTCGACACGGCTCACCCGTACGGCGTCGCCACCCCGCAGCCGGTCACCGAGCGGCTGCTCGAAGAGCGTGCCGTCGAGCTCGGTACCGAGATCCGGCGTGGCTGTGAAGTGATCGGGCTGAGCCAGTCCGAGGACGGGGCCGACGCCGGTGTGACCGTCGAGCTGGCGGACGGCACCGAACTGCGCTCGCGCTACCTCGTCGGGTGCGACGGCGGCCGCAGCACGGTGCGCAGGCTGCTGGGCGTCGCCTTTCCAGGGGAGCCCGCCACGGTCGAGACACTGCTGGGCGAAATGGAGGTGACCGAGGATCCGGAGAAGATCGCCGCCGTCGTCGCGGAGGTCCGCAGAACCCAGCTGCGGTTCGGCGTCGGCCCTGCCGAGAACGGGGTGTGCCGGGTCGTCGTGCCCGCCGACGGCATCGCCGAGGACCGTACGGCCCCGCCGGTGCTGGAGGACTTCAGGAAGCAGCTGCGGGCGGTCGCGGGCACCGACTTCGGCGTGCACTCGCCGCGCTGGATGTCCCGGTTCGGCGACGCCACCCGGCAGGCCGAGCGCTATCGGACGGGCCGGGTCCTGCTGGCCGGCGACGCGGCGCACATCCACCCGCCGACCGGCGGGCAGGGGCTCAACCTCGGCGTCCAGGACGCGTTCAACCTCGGCTGGAAGCTGGCCGCCGCGGTCGACGGCTGGGCACCGGAGGGGCTGCTGGACAGCTACCACGCCGAACGGCACCCGGTGGGCGCCGCCGTGCTGGCCAACACCCGAGCGCAGATCACGCTGCTGGGGACCGATCCGGGTGCGACCGCGCTGCGTGCGCTGTTCGCGAAGCTGATGGACTTCGAGGAGGTCAACCGGTACGTGACCGGGATGATCACCGCGGTCGACATCCGCTACGACTTCGGCGAGGGGCACGGACTGCTCGGCCGCCGGATGCGGGACGTGGAGCTGGAGGGCGGGCGACGCCTCTACACGCTGATGCGTGAGGGGCGCGGGCTGCTCCTCGACCGGACGGGCCGCCTCTCGGTGGCGGGCTGGTCGGACCGGGTCGACCACGTCGTCGACGGCAGCGAGGAACTGGACGTGCCCGCAGTCCTGTTGCGTCCCGACGGCCATGTGGCATGGGTCGGTGAGGACCAGCAGGAACTGCTCGGCCGGCTGCCCCGCTGGTTCGGCGCCGCCGCCCACTGAGCCCGGCCCCGGGTGTCGTGGCCGGCCGCGCACGACCGGTGTCCCGTCCCCGGCACCCGTAGGGGCGGGGACGGGACGTGTCCGGCCGGCGCAACTGGTCAGGAGGCGACGAAGCGCGCGATCTGGCCCAGCACGACCGTGTCCGTCAGGTACCCGATGTGGGTCTGGCAGGCCACGTTGTGGTTCGTCGCACCGCTCAGCTTGGTGCTGGTGTACGGGAGGATCACGCCGTCGCACGCCGAGTACCAGGTGGCGTACGCGGTGTCACCCGGTGTCTCGTCGCCGGAGGAGATCTGGGAGATGAACGACGAGCCCGGGTACATCTGCTGACAGGTCGTGTAGATCAGGCAGGCACTGGCGAACGTGGTTCCGTGGTTCGCGCCCGCGATGGAGGCGAGGTGGCTGACGCTGGTGTTTCCGCCCAGGACCTTCAGGTAGTACTGGCTGACGAGGCCGCCCATCGAGTGATTGACGATCGCGACCTTGCTCGCCCCGGTCTGCGACTTCACGTTGTTGACGAAGGTGGCCAGGCCCTGGGCGTTGGTGACGTTGTTGCCGTAGGAGTTGTACTCGTAGGCGAACAGCTTGGAGCTGGACCAGCCGTTGAGCTGGAAGACGCTCTTGGCGGTGACCCAGTTGGAGGCGTTGCCGGTGTACCCGTGGACGAAGACGACCGGGGTGCTGGTCGACAGGGGCTGAACGGCGGCTTCGGCGGACCGTGTGGCCGACGGGGCGGTGGTCTCGGCCGCGCCGGCCGTCGACATCGAGCCGAACAGGGTGAACGCGACCGCGGCGGCCGCGAGAACGCCGAGAAGCCGGCGGGGTGAACGACGACGCATGGAGCACTCCTGACAGGGGTGTGGGGAGGCGGGGATGCAGATGCCTGCTGGGATCAGAGTCGGGGCGCGGGGCGCGGGCGGCATCGGCGATTTCACCGGTGTCCGGCTCTGATCCGGCGGACGGCCCGTAGCATCGGCGTCCATGGGGACCTTCCTCGACGGACTGATCGAGACACGCACGGCGGGCGGGGCCTGGAAGGCGGAGGCCGATCTGCTCGGATTCGACCTGGGTAAGGCCCGGTACGCCCGCGAGTGCCTGTTCGGCTACGGCGGGAGCCTCGGGGTGCGGCGGCCGCTGTTCGACCGGCGGGGGTGGCCGGAGGACGCCTGCGCGGAGGTGCCGAAGCAGTGCGACGAACTGAACCACAGCCACTCGTACGCGACGGGGGCCGAGATCGCGGCGGTTGACTGGGACGCACCGCTCTGCGACGGACCCGACGGAATCCATGTGGGCGTGTGGCGACCGGGGCCGGACGGCGAGCTCGCCCTGGAGGACGTGGTCTGGGCGCCTGTTGATGTGCTCGACGCGGCGGAGGAACTCTTCGGCGAGGACCTGTTCCCGTCCGAATGGCCGGCGGGCGGTCAGGTTGCTCTGAACGGCTCCGTGTACCGGCCGGTGGTCCTCACGGCCAGGATGTTCGTTCCGCCGGACGGCCGTTGGGCCCCGGTGTGGGCGTCGGTGAAGGTGCTGTCGGCCCGGTACGGGAGTGAGAACGTCCGCCTGGTGGTCTGGTTCGGCTGAGCCGGCCCGGCCCGGATTCCCGGCCGGGCCTGATACGGGTTCGGACACGGCCCGTCCGAACGCACCGGGGGCGGTGAGGACCGCGGGTCAGGTCGCGTTCTCGGACACGGGGGAGCGCCGGGAACAGTGACCTGGTGCACGACGGCGAGCGGGCCCCGCTCTTCGTCGCGCACCAGGTTGTGGGGCGCCCGGCCGGCCTGTCGCGGCTGCCGGGGTGCGTAAGCAGGTCTCAGGAGATGTGCTCGTGGCGCATCCGCGGGAACCGGCCGTCGTGAAAGAGCAGAGGAGTCTCGGGGCCTTGCCCCACCTGGTGTATCCGGAAGGTGATGACCGTGTGGTCGCCCGCGGCGAGTTCCCCGACGACCTCGCAGTCCATCCAGGAGCTCGCGCCCTCGACGAAGAGCGGGCCGTGTCCGGTCACGCGGGTGCTGAGGCCGGCGAACCTGTCCGCATCCTTCGCCGCGAGCTGGCGGCAGGCCGCGCCCTGGTGCTCGGCGAGCACCGAGGCGCCGATCCGCCCGGCCTTCCTCAGGACGGGCCACGTCGAGGAGTCGTTCCGTGCCGAGAACAGTGCCATGGGCGGGTCGTAGGAGACTCCCACCGCCAGCGATGTGGCGACCATGCCGTAGGGCGCCCCGTCGACCACCGCGCAGAGGGCCACAACCGCAGCCGGGAACCCACCGAAAACGGCGCGGACCTGGTCGGAGTGCGCAACCGCGGGCGCGAGGACCGCGGCATCGGTGCCGAACCGCCGATCGAGGCCCGCGAGCGTCATATCGCGCCAGCCTTGAAACCGGAGGCGGCACGGATCTGGCGGAGCCCGACGGCATTCGCCTCGATCCAGGCACCGACCACCTCGTCCGCGCGGTCCACGAGCGGGGTCTCCAGGTAGAGGCCCCTGGTCGGCACCAGGGCTCCGAGTTCGACCAGGAGCGGGCGCAGGTTCACCTCGGGGGCCATGGAGTGGGCGTTGTCGGCCCCCATCATCAGGGGGATGGCGCACACGTCCTTCAGACCGAGGGTCGGGTAGCGGTCGAGGAAGCTCTTCAACAGGCCCGTGTAGGTCGCCTTGTAGGTGGGCGAGGCGAAGATGGCGAGGTCGCTTGCGGCGACCGCGTCGTTCAGCTCCGCCATGCGGACAGAGGGCCACGCGAAGATCTCCGCCACGTGCTCGGCCAGGTCGATCGTCGTGATCTCGTCACCGGGCTCGGCGATGGCCTTCGCAAGTGTTCGAGCCAGGCCGAGAGTTCGCGAACCTGCCTTGGGGTTCCCCGCGACAACGCTGATTCTCACGACAGCCTCCAATCGTCATCACGATGGCGGCGAACAGACCCGTCAACTGCCTGCTCGGCAGCGGCATCCGGGCGCGCGCGCCGGTTCGGAAGGTGCCACCGAGGACGTGTGTCCCGGGGGCGAATCACGCCGCCTTGCGGCACCCCTGCGGACACGGGCCTGGTCGCCGCCCGGTCAACATTTCAACAGTGGATCGCATCAGCTCATGACGCCCCGTCGGGTGCTCGCCGCTCTCCGGCCGGGTCCAGCTGATGCCGGTAGGGGTCATGCCCGTGCACGGTGCGACGGCCTGTGCACGCGGGTTCGGCTTTCAAGCGCGACCTGCCTGGCGGACCGAGGTCTTCAGCCACGCCAGGCAGGTCGAGCGTTCACCCTGCCCCCCTGCTTACGGGGCGCTGCGGATCTTCGCAGGGGCTATTCCCCCCCGGCCTGCCCAGCGGGCTGTGTTCCAGGAGCAGGCGCAGGAGCAGGAGTGGGAGCAGGAGCGGGTGGGGCCATCTTCACCAGACCGAACAGCCCGATGAGCAGGAGGACGGCGATGAACGCCGCGCCGCCGCCGAGGGCGTCCCCTGCGGCATTCGCGACAGCACCGTGCGGGGTGCTGCCGTTCCCGAGCGCGTCTTCCAGCCGGGAGATGTAGATCGTGCTGAGGACGGCGATACCGAGGGCACCACCGACCTGCTGCATGGTCTGCAACATGCCCGCCGCAGCGCCGGCGTTCTGCGGCGGCAGACCGGCGAGGACGGTGAAGTTCAGCGAGGTGAAGGCGATGCCGACGCCGATGCCGCACAGGAGCGTGGGCACCACCACGAAGGAGTAGCCGGTGGACGGGGTCATCTGGCTGAGCCAGAGCAGACCGATGATGATCAGCACAGCCGCGGCGATCACGAGGTTCTTCGGGCCGAACTTCTTCACCAGCGGCGGGAAGGTCCACCGGGAGGAGAAGACGCCCAGGGTCAGCGGAACGACCGCGAAGCCGGCCTCGACCGGGCTGTATCCCAGTGAGCCCTGCGCGTACACCATCAGGAAGTAGAGACCGGCGAACATGGCCCCGGGCAGCATCAGCATGCCGGCGTAGGCGGCGGCCCGGTTCCGGCTGGCGAACAGTGCCAGCGGGATGATCGGCTGGGCCACACGCCGTTCGCCGAGCAGGAACGCGATGAGCAGCACGACTCCCACGGCGAAGGCGGCGATCGTCTGTCCACTGCCCCAGCCTCCGTCGGCGGCGTGGGTGAACCCGTAGACGACGGCGATCAGACCGGCAGTGCCGGTGACCGCACCGAACACGTCGAGCTTGCCCTGGATGTGCGGCAGTTGGGGAATGAACCGGACGGCGAGCACGATGATCACGATGCCGATCGGCACGTTCACCAGCATCACCCAGCGCCAGTTGGCCCAAGAGGTGAGAACGCCGCCGACCAGCAGGCCGAGGGAGCCACCTGCCGAGGACGCGGCAGTGTAGTAGCTCAGGGCCCGGGCCCTGGCGGCCGGTGCGGTGAAGGTGGTGGCGATCAGTGACAACGCGCTCGGTGCGGCGACAGCCGCGCCGATCCCCTGGATCACCCGGGTGGTGAGCAACCAGCTGGGGTTCTGGGCAAAGCCTCCTACGAGGGAGGCGATCGTGAACACGGCCACGCCGACGACGAAGACGGTGCGGCGACCGAACACGTCGCCGAGCCTGCCGCCGAACAGCAGCAGGCCGCCGAAGGCCACCCCGTAGGCGTTGATGACCCAGGTGAGGTTGGCCGAGGAGAAGCCCAGCGCCTCCTGGATGGTGGGCAGGGCGGTGGTCACGATCGTCAGATCCAGCATGATCATGAGCTGGCAGGTCACGATCACGACGAGGGCTATCGTTAACCGGCGCTCGGCTGACCGGTCGGCCACCTGGGGTGGTGGGGTCGAGGCTTTCGACATTGCGTTCCTTCGGACGAGGGGACTGACACTGTGTGATCGGCTCACCTGGCGGAGCCGATCACCAGTCAGGAGCGGTGGCCGGAGGGCCTGTGCCGGTGTCAGACGGTCCAGGGGATGGGGTTGGCACCTTCGGTGCCAGGAATGCTCACCAGTGCCCCGGCCTGCATGGCGACCAGCGCCTCAAGGGGCTTGCCGGTGCTGCGGAACTGGCGCACGGACCCGGCCGGCACGACCAGGGCCTGGCCGGCGGAGACCTGCTCGGTCTCGCCGTCGACCGTGAACTCGAAGGATCCGGCGATCGGCATCCAGACCTGGTCCTTGTCGATCACGTGGACGGGGGACTCGCCGCCGTCGATCACCGAGACCTTCCAGGTCGCCACCTGCTCGCTGCCCTGGCTCGGCGCGGCGAGACCGTACATCACGGCAGACGCGGTCTTGATTGTCCGGTCCTCGGACGGGTTGATGATGTTCATGGTGATAGCCTCCTGTGTCAAGTTGCTTGACACAGTCTAATGGGGGCGGGCGAGGATGTGTCAAGATGGAACTATGGAAAGCGCGGATGAACTGACCGACTACGAGCTCATCTACCTTGTCGGGATGACGTTCCAGCTGTTGCTCGGGGAGTTCGTGGGCAGGCTCGACGAGCGCGGTTACGAAGAGATCAGACCGATAGATGGAATGGCGCTCCAAGTACTCAAGGGCGATGGCGCCACCGGCACGGAACTGGCCGCCGAGCTAGGAATTACCAAGCAGGCGGTGAGCGGAATGGTCGCGCACCTCGAGGAGCTCGGCTACGTGATGCGCGTGGAGCACCCGTCCGGTGGGCGCCGTCAGCTGATTCAGCTGACCGAAAAGGCCTATGTGCATCTGGATGTTGCCGGTGCCGTGCTGCATGATCTCGAATCCGAAATCATAGGCCGGACCGGGCGGATATCGATGTACACGCTGCGGATGACGCTGGCGGAGATGATCAGGACGCTGAGCGGAGGCGATATTCCTCCGCTGCGACCAACGTGGTGACCAGGGGTTTCGCTCTCTCCGGAGAGTTCTTTGGGGAGGTTTTCGGACGGCTTGCGGAAGGCTTTCCTGAGGACCTCCCTGACAGCTTTCCGGAGATTTCCGGCACCGTGTCCGCCGAGTCTCCGGAAAGCCGTCAGGGCTATTGCTGATCGAGAGCGGCCGCGACCGATCTCGCAGGTGGGGCGAATTATTCATTTTCACCATCAGCTGTAGGACGTGGCCAGTTCGATGTTCGTATCCTCGAACCCGGAGCCGGCTGTCATCTCGCATGCCGGTCCGGTCCCGAGTGCGTCGATGATTGCGGGGCGCAGCCGCGCCCCGCTGATGATTCTGTCGACCGAGCCGACCTCGACGGCCCGCTGGATCGTGTGAATTCCGTCGAACTCGGCTGCGACTTCGCTGAGTTTCGCCGCCCGGACGGCCTCGGTGACCTCGGCCAGTTCGGCATTGAGCGTGGCACGGTCGGCCGTTCCGGCCCCCGCCACCTTCGCGCGGAGGCCGGCGACGCGGGGGTCGGCGGCGGTGCGCTTGCGGACCTCGCCCGCGAACACGACCGCGGCGGCGGGGGCGCCGCCGAGCACCGAGGCGAACGAGCCCTCCACCGCGAGGATCGTCATGTTCGGGTTGAGCGCCTTGGAGAACACGGCGAACGTCCCGCCGTGGCAGCGCGAGACGATGCAGAACACGATCGGGCCGTCGAAGTTGACGACCGCCCGGCCGATCTCGGCGCCGTACTCCAACTGGAACTTGCGCATCGACTCGGGGGAGCCGTCGAACCCGGACATGTTCGCCACGACCACGAGAGGCCGGTTGCCGGAGGCGGAGTTGATGGCCCGTGCCGTCTTCTTCGACGACATGGGGAACAGCGTGCCGGCGGTGTAGGTGTCCGGGCCGTCGGAGGGCGGGAAACCCTGCCGGGGCACGGCGTGGGACTCGACCCCGAGCAGGCAGACCGGGCGTCCGCCGATGCGGGCGTCCTGGACCACGGACGTCTCGGCGTCGGCCATGTCCGCCCACCGCTCGAGGACCGGGTGGTCCTGGTCGGTCACGGCCCGCATCATCGTGCGGATGTCGAACGGCTTCTTGCGGTCCGGGTTGGACGCGGCGGAGAAGATCTCCCCGACCGTGGTGAAGTCGCTCCCATCGGCCGGATGCGGGTAGCCGCTGATGTCCCGGTCGGCCGGGTCGGTCGTCGGGGCCGGGCGCTGCGACTGCTCGCCGGGCGCGATGTACGCGTAGTCGTAGTGGGTCATCAGCAGCGCGGCCGCGGCGGTGAGGTCCGGTGCCCAGTACTGGGCCTGGCCGTTGGGGCCCATGACCCGGTCGTAGCCGCCGATGCCGAAGTTGTCCTCCGCGGACACACCGCCGGAGAAGTCGAGGGACTGTTTGCCGGTGAGGACCATCGCCGAGTCCGGGGTCATGACCAGGATGCCCTTGGTGTGCATGAGCATGGTCGCCTCGGCGTTCCAGTACGGCTGGCCGCCGACGGTGATCCCGGCGATGACGATGTTGATCTCGCCGCCGGACTGGGTGAACTCGACGATCCGCTTGAGAGCGGCGGCGACCCAGTCCATGTTCTCCGAGCCCGAGGCCATGGAGATCTGCGCCCCGGCGGAGATGGCGAACCACTCGACCGGGACCCGCATCTCCTCGGCCAGGTCGAGCGCGGCGATGACACGGGCGCACTCGGGCTCGGACAGGGCGCCGAGGGACTTCGTCGGGTCGCCGAGCAGCGCCACGCGGGTGATGCCCTCGGGGTACACGGCGGTGGGTGTGGTGATGACGCCGACGACGATACCCGCGGTGTTGTTCCCCTTCGGACGGTCTGCCGGGACGAGGCGCCTGTGCCCGGCGACGGGCCCCACGGCGCGGACCGCCTCGCCGGGTTCGAGGTCGTACTCGGTGAACGTGCCCTTCTCCCCGGCGAGCAGGCCGATGAGTTCGTAGGGGTAGACGGCGCCACGGCGGGCCGCGGACAGGACCTTCTGCCGGTAGTCGTCCAGCGGCAGGACGACGTCGGTGGGCGGCGGGCCGGTGTGCAGCACCGGGGCGCCCACCGCGCCGCCGGTGATCCGCACCGCCGTCTCGGTCAGCTCCCCGGCCGCCCGGCGCTGCCGGAGGACGAGTTGGACCTCTTCCAGACCGGCGTCCGGCACGGACGGGCGGATCCGGCGGATGAGCGGGGCCAGTTCTTGGGCGCCGAGGTCGCCGGCGGGCCACACGTACACGAGGATCCGGTCGGTCCCTGTGATCTTGCCGCCCGGCCGTTGGGACCGGGCGGTGCGGATCGCGTCGAGGCAGGCGGCGAGGGCGTTCTCCACCTCGGGCAGGGCGACCAGCCGGCCGTCGGCGTCGCGCTGCGGGGTCAGCTCCCGGACCTGCCCCATCGCGATCAGCCGCTCGTCCCTGCCGTTGGCCTTCGCGACGGCCCGGAGCAGGTGCAGATCCTCGTCCGCGGACGGCAGCCGGGTGAGGCTGAACTCGCGGAGCCGATCGAGCCGCAGGCGCTCGGCGGTCTGCGGGTGCAGACCGCGGACCAGCCGGTCCTCGGCCAGGCAGCCGTCGTCGTCCGGCCGGAAGGTGTAGTGATGCTGCATGACGGCGGCCGCGGCGCAGGCGACCGTGACGGTGATCCGTACGACCCCGGCAGGCGCAGGCCGCGACGTGACGGCGCCGGTGACCGCCGCGGCGATCTCGTCGGCGGTGGCCCGGCCGGGCCGGCCGACGTAGATGTCGGCGGCCAGACCACCGCCCGGCGTCCGGCCGGACAGGGCCCCGGTGGCCGCGACGGCGTCCGGCAGGCCGGCGATGTCCGTGGTGGTGGCCGCGAAGCGGGTCACGGAGCCCGACCGGTCGGCGGCGAGGGCGTCGGCACGCTCCGCGGTGACGAACCGGTGCCCGGCGATGTCGGTGACGGTGACGTCCGACAGGCGGCGGTTGCCGTAACAGCGGCGGGTCAGGACCTCCAGCAGCGGCGCGTGATCCGGGCCTGGTCCGGCGGTACCCGCCAGTCGCGCGGAGCGGATGATCCGTTGTCCGAGCAGCCGGACGAGGGGTTGGGGGGCGGCGACCATCGCCTGGATGCGGTCGTCGCGGTCGGCGGCTGCCGGGTTCGCGTCGAGACAGCGCAGGTCCGAGCGGACCGCGGCGTACACGCGGGCCCGGCTGCGGCGCAGCAGCGGCTGGGTGAACCAGCGGAGCACGACGCCGCGGGCGAGGTCGGACACGGTGGGGAACTGCGCCCGGGCTGCCTCGATGAGGTGTTCCAGGGCCGAGCGGGCCTGCTCACGGGCGGACTCCGCGGGAGGCGCGCTCGTCTGCCACCGCCGCAGCAGCTCGGAGACGATCACGGCGCCGCCGGTCAGCTGCTGCTGGGCCAGGAAGATCCGGAAGACCGCCCTCTCCAGTTCCGGCGTCCGGTCCGGTCCGCTGACGCCGTAGTGGGCCAGGACCCGGCACAGCCGGGCCCGGACCGCGTCGGGGACCCCGGCACGGTCCACGTCGAGGCTGCGCAGATAGGCGCGGAAGTACTCGCGCGGGCTGTGCACGAAGCTCGCGGAGCCCGCCACGGCCAGGTCCGAGCCCGCCGCCCCGGCAGGGTGGACCGCCCTCTTCCGGCTCAGCTCCGACAGGTCGGCGAAGACGGTGAGCAGGTCCAGTTCCGCGGGGACGAGCTCGTCGCCCAGTTCGGCGCGGGCGTCCAGGTACCCGTCGAGCAGGAAGGTGCGGTCGTCGGCGTCACCGTCGAACCCGAGCAGCAGGCCGCGCAGGTCCCGCAGGCAGGCACCGGCCCGGTCCCCGGCCGCCCCGCCGCCCGCTGCCGCGGGCAGGTCGATGGCCTGCTGCTCCGCCTCCATGGCACCGGCGACCGCCGGGTCCCCGCCGGATACACCGTCCTCCTCGGGCAGCGGCTCCAGGCGCAGCAGCGGCGCACCGGACTCGACCTGGGTGCCGACCGGGGCCGAGCACTCGCGGACCAGGGCCCGGAACGGAGCACGCAGCACCGTCTCCATCTTCATCGATTCCAGCACCAGGACCGGGGCGCCCTCGGCGACCTCGTCCCCGGCGGCGACCGGGGTCGCGACCACCAGGGCCGGGGCGGGAGAGCGGACCACGCCGCCCTCGTCGCGGCTGACCCGGTGCGCGATGCCGTCGACCTCGACCTGGTGCACGGGCCCGTGCACGGAGGCCGTCAGCCGGAACCGCTGCCCGTTGACCGTGATGGCGCCGCTGTAGCCGTCGAACCGTTCCAGCACGGCCTCGGCCACGGCGACGTCGCCGCCGGCCGTGATCTCGGCCCGGAACCGGTCCGGGCCGCGGCGCGCGACCCGCACCCGGTAGGAGACGTCGCGGAGCTTGTAGTCGAGGGGCTGCCCGTGGTCGTGGCGGACCTGGGGCCGCCCGGCGCGGGCGGCGGCCAGCAGCGCCTCCCGGCCGACCTCCTCCTCGTCCTCGTACGCCCCGACCGCCGCGGCGACGAGGGCGATGCCGGAGTGGGCGTGGGTGGCCAGACGGCCCTGTGCGCGGACCCGGTCGATCCAGCCGGTGTCGGCCCAGCCGGCCTCGGTGCTGCCGTGGGTGACCTCGGGCTGGTCCAGCAGGTCCAGGACGAAGCTCTTGTTGGTGGCGCCGCCCTCGATGACGACGCTGGTCCCGGCCATGGCGCGCCGCAGCCGGGCCAGGGCCTCTTCGCGGTCGCGGCCGTAGGCGATGACCTTGGCGATCATCGAGTCGAAGTCCGCGGGGATGGTGTCGCCCTCGCTGACGCCGGTGTCGACACGTATCCCCGGCCCGGCCGGCAGGACCAGGCGGGCGATGCGGCCGGGCGCGGGCGCGAAGTCGCGGTCCGGATCCTCGGCGTTCAGCCGTGCCTCGACGGCGTGCCCGGACTCGGTGGGCCGGTCCCCGGAAAGGCGGCCGCCGGACGCGACGTGCAGCTGCATCCGGACCAGATCGGTGCCGGTGGTCAGTTCGGTGACGGGGTGTTCGACCTGCAGGCGCGTGTTCACCTCGAGGAACGAGAACTGCTTCTCGTCCGGGTGGTAGAGGAACTCCACGGTCGCGGCGCCCCGGTAGCCGACCGAGAGGGCGAGCCGCTCCGCGGACGTCTTCAGGTCCGTGACCTGCTCCGGGGACAGCAGCGGGGAGGCGGACTCCTCGATGACCTTCTGGTTGCGGCGCTGCACCGAGCAGTCCCGCACGCCCAGGGCCCAGGCCGTGCCCTGCCCGTCCGCGATGACCTGGACCTCGACGTGACGTGCGCCGGTCACGAGCCGTTCGAGGAACACCGTGCCGTTGCCGAACGCCCGCAGTGCCTCGGAACTGGTCCGCTCCCACGCCCCGGTGAGGTCGGCCTCCGAGGTGATGACCCGGATGCCGCGCCCGCCGCCGCCGGCGGTGGCCTTCAGCATCAGCGGGTAGCCGATCCGCTCCGCGGCCCGGTGCGCCTCCTCCAGGGTGGCGACCGGGCCGCGGCTCCACGGAGCGACCGGAACGCCGACCCTCTCGGCTATGAGCTTCGCGCCGATCTTGTCGCCCAGCCGGCGCATCGCCTCCGCGGACGGACCGACGAACGTGACCCCGGCCTTCTCGCACAGCTCCGCGAACGCCGGGTCCTCCGCGACGAAACCCCAGCCCGGCCACGCCGCGTCCGCGCCCGACTCGGCCAGGGCGCGCTCCAGGACCGCCATGTCGAGATAGGGGCGGTCCGCGGCCGCGCCGAGGTATACCGCCCGGTCGGCCTCCCGGACGAACGTGGCACCGCGGTCGGCGTCGGTGTACAGCGCTACCGTCTCGGTGACCGTCCCGGTCTGCGCGGACAGGTCACGGACAGCGTGGATCAGCCGCATCGCGGCCTCTCCGCGGTTGACAATGGCAATACGGCTGAACACCGGCCAGGCCCCCTTCTGATTATTCGTGCGGCGCCGGAAATGCTGTGGGACATCAACAGGGAATGGAGACCCAAGGGCTGTCCCGTAATCCCTGGCGGGCGCACGACGACAGCTACGGCACCTCGCCGCGTTGTCGGAACGCCCGAATACATCCAGTACTTGGACGCCCCTCCGCCTTGCGATGCACCGCATCCGACGCCGCGCTGATCCACCACGGACTACGGGACATCCCTCAGGGGCGCTCGAAGACGCCGAACTTCCACTCGACGTTGTAGCCGAGACCCGTACCGGCCGGCCCCGTCGAGATTTCGGGGAAGACATATTCGCGCACGATGTGGCGAATGGCTGCCTCTCGAATCGTCCGGTCGGTGATCTCGGCGAGGTACTCCGCCTGATTCGACGGGACGAGTGCCGTCGAGAGGTTCTCCTCAGCCAGCAGTTCGAACGTCTGACTGGTCGTCGTGCCGGTCATGAACTGCTCGAGAGCCGTGACGACGCCGTCGATGGACTGCGGTGTGGGCAGTATCCGGCGGTCCGCGCGTTCCTGGGCGTTCAGGCTCTGGGCCGAACGCGCGTGGGCGACGGCCTCGCGCAGCGGCGCGGGCAGTTCGGACGGGTCGGCCGCGTCCAGTGCGTTCAGCCAGTGCCGCCTGAGCAGGCGGTTGGGGTCGTGGAAGAGAACGGAGTTCCTGGTGGCGGGCGCGAGGTCGGGGGCATTGAAGACCAGCCTGCCGCCGGGTGCCAGCACGGCCGCGATCGAGGCGGCCGCGTGCCGCATGGGGCCTTCGCGGAGCAGGTGGAACACCATGTTGGCCATCACCACGTCGACGTGATCGCCGTCCATGACGTCGAGGAGATCACGGAATTGTCCGCCATCTCCCCGCAGGGAATGGAATCTGGCCCACGGGACGTCCTTCAGGAGCTCGTAGCCCTGAGCGAACCATCCGTGCGGCAAGTCGACCAGGTGGAGCTCGAAACCTATGCCGAGACCGGCAAGGCGTTCGGGGAGATCCTGCTCGATACAGATCTTGGAGAGTTCGATGGATGCCAGGCCGGTACCTGCCCCGTAGTCCAGAACCCGGATGACGTCGCCCCTGCGGGCCTGCTCGGCGCGCGCGTTGATCGCGGCCATGACTTCGCGGACCACCACTCCGGTTGCTCCGGAGGACCATCTGCGGGGCTGGGACAGGTCGCCGTCGAAGTAGAGCAGTTCGTGCAGGCCGCGCCCGTCGTCCAGGTCGGAGCCCGGCTCCGGGTGCCAGCCGTTCGCCTGCGGGGCCGTCACGGGGTCCTGCCCCGCAGCTGTCCCGGGCCGCTCGTCCGGGGCAGGCAGCTGGACCACCTCCAGGGGATTCGGCTGCGCGCACACGAATCGGTTGACCGAGACCGCGACAAAAGGCAGCGTGCTCGGATAGCGGCGTTCAAGGTGGCTCACCGCGGTCAGGCCGGCTCGCCGGCTGCAGTTCATGAACGTCGAATACTCGACCGGATACTGGTGAGCCAGGCCGCGGTAGGTATCGAACGCGACCGAGTGCAGCGTGCCGAGATGCTGGGACGCGACGTGCGGAGGCACGCAGTGCGCCTCGAGAAGCACCATGCCGTGCTTGCCGACATACGGCTT
This sequence comes from Streptomyces sp. NPDC002809, assembly GCF_040295435.1. Lineage (NCBI taxonomy): Bacteria > Bacillati > Actinomycetota > Actinomycetes > Kitasatosporales > Streptomycetaceae > Streptomyces > Streptomyces sp. NPDC002809. Next base: position 53,967 of record NZ_JBEOVJ010000021.1, on the reverse strand, counting down.
CCAGCGCTCAAGGTGTGCGACGAGATCCGCCTCGACCGCAGCGGCCGACAGCGGCGTGCCGTCGGACGCCACATACGCGCCGGACGCCGAGCCGGGGACATCGGACGGCGGTCCGCCGTGGTAGGTCCGGCCGTGGTCGGCGAACGAGCGGATGTGCAGGCCGTCCTCGATCGACAGCCCGTGCTCGGCCAGTTGCGCCCGCAGTTCCTGCGGCGACGCGACGTCACCCAGCAGGAGAAGCGGGTCACGTACGCCGGCAGCCCGCAGCTTCCGCCGTGCGTCGTCGAGAGCGATCGGGCTGGAGTCGATTCCGACGTAGCGGACGCCGTCACCGATCATGGAATGCAGGTGGGTGAGCCAACTGCCGTCACCGCAGCCCATGTCGGCGATGAACGCCGGCGGCCGGCCGTGTGCGAACATCTCTCCGAATATCGGGTCCGCGTCGGCGAAGTACCGGCTGCCGGCGGCCGAGACGGCCTGAACATTGAGCTCCTGGTCGCGATGCCATTCATCGGCGCCGGTACTTACCACGAGCTCGCCGCGAAGCAGCTCCTCCAGACGGGCCAGCATGGGAAGGTAGGAGCCCGCCAGGCCGAAGTCGTCGATGCAATTCCGCAGAGCCCGGCCTTTCGGGGTCCACCGGCACTCGGCGTCGACCCAGCCGAGCAGGGCAAGGAGACGCTCCACGTCCTGCGGGAGCCGCTCACCGCTTTCGTGAGCGCGCAGTGACAGCATGACCGGTACGAGCAGCGTTCCTTCCAGACACGCCCCGGTGAACTCGTCCCGCTCGGTGCCTGCGTGCCATTCTTCCAGGCGCCCGACTGCGGCCGAGAAAGCAGCCGAGGTCTCGTCGTCCCAAGGGCTCTTCCACGAGTCGGACGTGCTGCCGGCGAACCGGGCAAGGAACTGGCCCGCCTCCACGAGGTGTTCGCGATGACGCAGGGCCGCTCGTCCGGACGGCGTCCACGTCGCCGGCTCGGCGTCACCGTCGAACCAGCCGACGCTCGCGAGGCAGCGCCGCACCACTCCCAGATATCCGGTTCCGGGAAGGCCGCATTCCCTGCCGGGGCCGGATTCCAGCAGGCCGAGTGAGTCGAGCGCGCGGATGATTGAGGAGATGACCACGCCATCTTGGTAAAGGAAATTACGGCGGCGTGCAGAGGCCTTGTGATCTGCCGGCGCCTCACTGTCGGTTGACTGGAACGTGGCGGTCATTGTCGTCTCGGAAGGCACTGAATACCCCTCAACCATCCATGGTCAGCTGATAACGCGAGCCTGGTAGCCGCATTGAGTCTTCTGCTTGGTGCGTCAGCAGGAAGGGCCGGTCGGAGCCCTCCCCGGGCCCGAACCTGACGGCCGCGAAGCGGTCCGCGCCCGGGGTGACGAGGATCTGCACCAGCGCGCGGTGCCGCTGGGAAGGAAGTCGACGGCACACCCCTCGGCCTTCGTCATCACGCCGTGGCAGCTCGGGATGCGCACCGGCATCGGCGCGGGGTCGACGAGACCGAGGCCGGGCACGAGGCGGTGAAGCCCCAAGGTGTGCCGTCGACGCCCCTGGTGGCGGCGATGACCAGTGGCGCCGCCACCGTCGACATTCGGAAGGAGTCCCCGGCGGCCGCGGCCGCGGGGCCCTGCCCGTCCGACGCGCAGGAGGTCTCTCACCCGTACCGGTTCTCAGCCCCCGGCACGGGTCGCCTGCTCGATCGGTTCGTTCTCACTCGGCCGTCGGCCGGTGAGGTGCTGTCATGCCACGCCGTTGGCCGAGGCCCGGGCCGCCTCGCGGACCTGTGCGGAGAAGTCGTCACGGAGCGACGCCTCCCAGGCCTGCGAATCGCGCAGGCCCTGCACGGAGCCGGTGAAGTGCGGCGCGACCTCCGAGGCGAACAGCTCGAAGCTGTCCATGGTCTGCCGGCGGTTGGCCCAGTTCTGCACGGTCAGCAGCAGGCTGCCGAAGCCGCCGCTCTGCTCGTTCAGGTACTCGATCGCCTCTATCGCGTCCTCCGGGGACCCGATGATCGCGGTGCGCGTCTCCACCATGTGCTCGACCTCGCGGCCCTCCGGCAGGTCGCCCACGGCGCCGAGGGTGCCCTTGACGTAGCTGTTGAACCACTCCGCCGCACCCTGGCGCACCTGCCGGTACGCCTCCTCGCGGGTCTCCGCGATGTGGGTGCAGATCGCCACGCGCCACTTGCTCCGGTCCACCGTGGTGCCGTTCTTCGCGGCCTCGTCCTCGGTGGTCTCCCACAGCTTGCCGAGCGGCGGGGCTTCCCGTCCGGCCAGTCCGGCGAAGGTCAACGGGTTGATGCCGTACTTGCCGGCCAGCCGCATGCTGCGCTCGGTGCCCGTGCCCGCTGCCATCATCTCGAAGCAGGGCTGGGTGTACGGCCGCATCTGCAGCCGGGCCTCACGCAGTTCGAACCAGTCGGTCTTGCGGGTCAACGGCTCGGTGCTGGTGAGCAGGTGGTGGATCGCGTCCAGCGACTCGGCCATCATCCGCCGCTGGTCGCTGGCGGCGATCCCCATCATGTACGCGTCCGAGGGGTGCACCCCGGCGCCCATGCCGAACATGATCCGGCCGCGGGTCTGGTGGTCGAGCTGGACCATCCGGTCGGCCGCGGTCAGCGGGTGGTGGTAGGGCAGGCTGACGACGCCGGTGCCCAGCATGATGCGCCGGGTGCGCTCGGCCGCGGCGGCCAGCAGCAGCTCCGGTGAGGCGACGGTGGACCAGCCGCCGGAGTGGTGCTCGCCGACCCAGGCCTCGTTGAAGCCGAGCTGGTCCAGGCGGGTGATCAGCTCCAGGTCGTGCTGCAGGTTCGCGGTCGGGTCCTGGCCGAGCCGGTGGAAGGGGGGGAGAAACGCGCCGAATCGCATGGTGGGGTGTCCTATCGTCTTTCGTCAGGAGTTTGCTTGCCGGTGTGGTCAGGGGTTCATGGCTCGGCGGATCGCGTCCGCGACGACGTCCACGGCGGGCGGCGCCACGACGGAGTAGTGATCGCCGGGCACGGCTTCGACGCTTGTGTCTTCGTCGCCCAGCAGGTCCACCCATGCCGCGGCGGTCTTCTCGTCCGCCCCGCCGTCCGCCGCGCGCAGCAGCAGGGTGCGGACCCCGGACGGGGCCGGGGAGTGTGCCTCCAGGAGGCGCGAGTTGGCCATGAAGCGCTCGATGATGCGGTGGAATGCCTCGGCGCCGATGTCCGACGGCAGCACGCCGGCGCTCACCAGGGACCGGCGCAGGGACTGGACGCGGTCGGGATGCGTGGACGGCACCGTCTCGCCGCCGTCCTGGTCCCCGCCGCTGTCCGCCGCGGAGCGCGGCGTCCAGTCGCTGCCCGACAGCCCGGCCAGGTCGCGGGCGAACCATTCGAGCAGGTCGTCGTCGCCGAGCGGACCGCTGTACGACGGGCCCGGCGGTTCGAGCAGGTCCACCGCGACGACCAGGTCCGCCGTCCGCCCCGACGCGGCCAGCAGCCGGGACATCTCGATCGCGACCACACCGCCCATCGACCAGCCGCCGAGCAGCCAGGGGCCGTCCGGCTGGGCCGAGACGACTTCCTCGACGTAATGGGCGGCCAGCTCGGTCAGCGTCGGCGCGTCCAGGTCGTCAGGGGTCTGCAGCGCATAGAACGGGCGGTCGCCACCGACCCGCGCGGCCAGTTCCGCGTAGCAGAGCACGTCGCCGCCGACCGGGTGCACGAAGAACAGCGGTGGCAGTGCGCCTTCCGTACGCACCTGCACCAGGGCCTCGCGGCGGTGTGTGCTGCCGAGGTCGGCCAGCGCCTCGGCCAACTGGGCGATGGTCGGCCGGGCGAACAGCAGGGACACCGGCAGCACCCGCTCCCACTCGGCCTCGATGCGGGCCATCAGCCGCACCGCGGTGAGTGAGTCGCCCCCCAGGGCGAAGAAGCCGGCGTCCGCGGTGACCAGCGCCGGGTCGAAGAACTCGCCCCAGATCGCGGCCAGCCGGGTCTCGGTCTCGCCCTCGGGTGCCCGGCCGACGGTCTCGCCGAGTGCCAGGGACGGGTCGGGCAGCGCACCGCGGTTCACCTTGCCGTTGGCGGTGAGCGGCATCTCGTCGAGCTGTACGAACTGCTTCGGCACCATGTACTCCGGCAGCACGGCGCGCAGCGCCGACTCGATCCTGGCGGTGTCCGGGTCGGCGTCGGGCCGGTGGACCACGTAGGCGACCAGCCGCTTGGGACCCTGCCGGTCGCCGAGCGCCTGCACCACGGTGGCGCGCACGCCGTCGCAGTGCGAGATCGCCGCTTCGATCTCACCCAGCTCGATGCGGTACCCCTGCACCTTGACCTGGTCGTCCTCACGGCCGAGGAACTCGATCACGCCGTCGGGCCGGTACCGGCCCAGGTCACCGGTGCGGTAGAGCCGTTCACCGGTAGCCGGGTGCCGGACGAACGAGGCGCGCGTCTTCTCCCCGTCCGCGTGGTACCCGCGGGCCAGGCCCTCGCCGCCGATGTAGAGCTGGCCGGGGACCAGGGCCGGGCGCGGGCGCAGCTGCTCGTCGAGCACGTGGAACTGCTGATTGCGCATCGGCACGCCGTACGGGACGCTCGTCCACTGCGGGTCGACGCTTTCGATCGGGTACCAGATCGACCAGATCGACGCCTCGGTCGCGCCGCCCAGGCTCCATATCGCCGCGCCGGGCAGCCCGCGCCGGATCAGATCCGGCAGGGTCACCGGTATCCAGTCGCCGCTCATCATCACGACGCGGACCAGGTCCGGCGCCTGCGCGTTCGGCGAGGCGAGGTGCTGGGCGAACAGCTCCATCAGGGCAGGGGCGCTGTTCCAGATCGTCACGCCGTGCTTCCTGGCGAGTTCGGCCCAGCGGGCCGGTTCGTGCGCGGAGTCCGGATCAGGAAGGACGATCGCGCCGCCGGCGGACAGCATGCCGAACACGTCGTACACGGACAGGTCGAAGTTGAACGCCGACAGGGCGAGCACACGGTCCTGGTCGGTCACGGCGAACCGGTCGTTGACGTCCGCGACGGTGTTGCCGGCCGCACTGTGCTCGATCATCACCCCCTTGGGGGTTCCGGTGCTGCCGGAAGTGAAGATGACGTACGCCAGGTCTCCCGGGTCCGCGGAGGACGGGGGAGCCGGTGCGTCGGACAGCGCGGCGAGCGTCTCGTCGTCGACCACGAGCCGTTCCACGCCCGCGGGCCACGACTCGCCCGCCGGCCCGCCGGGCTGGGTGAGCGCCACGGTGATGCCGGAGGTCTCGCACAGGGTGCGCAACCGTTCGGCCGGTACCGCGGCGTCGATCGGCACGTAGGCGGCACCCGCCTTGAGGATGCCGAGGGCCCCGGCGACCTGCTCCCAGCCCTTGTGCATCACCACGCCGATCAACTGCTCGGGGGCGGTGCCGTGTTCGCGCAGCCAGTTGGCTATCCGATTCGACAGCGCGTCGAGCTCACCGTAGGTGAGGCTCCGGTCGGGCGCGATCACGGCTGTCCGCTCGGGCCGTTCGGCCGCGTTGGCCATGAACCCGTCGTGCAGCAGCCCCTCGGGCCGCGGGCCGGCGGTGGCGTTGACGCGCTGCCGTACAGCGAGCTCCTTCTGCCCCAGGAGCGGGGCGATCGGGCTGTTCCAGGCCGCCGGCGAGGCGGCCAGCTCGTTGAGGAGGCTGACGTAGGCGGCATGCATCGCGTCGATCAGGCCGGCCGGGAAGAGCTCTTCCACCACGTCCCAGTTGACGATCAGCTCCCCGTCGTCCTCGATCACCTGGTGGTCGAGCCACACCTGCGGGGTGCGGATGGCGCTGGAGACCTCGCGGCCGCTGTCGCCGAGGGACAGCAGGTGCTGGACCAGGCCGGTGCCCGCGGCGCGCGTGTCACGGGCGGCGAAGTTCACCGTGCTGGCGAAGACGACCGGAACGGACGCGCGCACCGACTCGCCGCGCTGCTGGTTCATCTCCCGCAGCACCCGGACACCGCTCACCCGGCTGTGCTCGAGGTCCTGCCACAGCTGCTGCTGCACCTTCACGGCACGTTCGCCGAACGGGGTGCTGCCGCCCGCGTGCACCTCCAGCAGGATGGTCGAGCTGAAGTTGCCGACGATCGAGTCCACCTGCGGATGCAGCGGCATCCGGTTGAAGAAGAGCATGTTCAGGGTGAAGTCGGGCTTCTTGCTCCACTGCGCGATCACCTCGGTGTACGCGGCGCAGATCGCTGCGGACGCGGTGACCCCGGCCGCCTTCGCATGCTCCCGGAAGGCCGTCCAGGCTTCGCGGTCGAGCCGGTGCTCGCGGTGCACGAAGTGCGGCCGGTGCACGGTGGCGGGGTCGCGTGCCAGCGGCAGTTCGGGTGCGGGCGGCATCTGGGCGACCCGGCCGCGCCAGTACTCGAGCGAGGCCGCGTACTCGGGGCCCTGCTCCAGTTCCTTGGCCGCGGTGACGTAGTCGCGGAAGGTGATCTCCGCGGGCTCGTCCAGCTCCTCGCCGCGGACGGACTGCGCCCATTCGCGGAACACCGTCGACGCGCCCCACGCGTCGCTGATCAGCGCCTCGTGCGCGACGTGCAGGCGGATGCGGCCTTCGCCCAGGATGCTGGCGCGCACGTCGAACAGCGGCCATTGGTCCGCGTCGAGGACCTGGTCGCGCATCTCCTCGTGCAGGTCGGCCAACTTCTGTTCGCGGGCGTCGGCTTCGAGTCCTGACACGTCGTAGGTGCGGATCTCGTAACGCGGCACCTCGGGCAGTACGCGCTGGGTGCTGTCGTTGTTGATGACGGCCCTGAGCATGTCGTGGCGGGCTATCAGCGCGTTGAGCTTGTCGGCCAGGAGGCCGAGGTCGGCGCCTTCGAGGTCGACCTCGGTGAAGAAGTAGGTCGAGACGTTCCCGAGCTCGAACGCGTCCGTGCGGCCGATCAGATAGGCCTGCTGGAGGTCGGTCAGCGGGAACGGCTCGAACCGCGCGTCCGGGTCGGGCACGATCCGCGGCGGCTCGTCCGCCGGCAGTTCGAGGCTCGCGGCCGCGCCCGGACCGGCGCCTTCCGCGGTGTCCCCGCCGGTCGGCTCGCCCAGTGCGTCGAGCACCAGATCGGTCAGGCCGTTGATGTCGCAGCCCTCGATGAAAGCGACCAGCGGCAGCGAGACAGCCAGCTGGCGGGTCAACTGGTCGTTGGCCTGCAGCGCCATCAGCGAGTCGAGCCCCAGGGCGGGGAGCGGCTCGTCGAGGTCGAGGTCTTCGGCGCGGGATCCGAGCACGCCCGCGATGGTTCCGGTGACCAGCCTCAGGGTTTCGGCCGACCGCTCGTTCGAGGGCAGGGCGAGGATGCGGGCGCGTGCCGCACCGGCCGCTCCGGTCTGCGCTGCGGACGGCGCGACTGCGGGACGGGCCGGGCCGTTCTTCTTCGCGTCGCTGCTCTGACGCGTGACCGCGTCCTTGTCCGCGCGCTTCATGTACACGCCGTCGGCCGACAACACCGGGGTGCCCTCGGCGTCGCGCACGTCGAGCGTCGCGGTGAGAACGTCGCCGGCGTAGCCGGACCGGGTCACCGTGACACGGCAGTAGAGCTCACGGCCGTCGTGACCGTGGAAGGTGAGGCGGTCGATGCCGAGGAGCATGTAGGCCTCGTCCGGCGTACCGCCTTCGGGCATGCAGCTGATCAGCATCTGCAGCAGCGAGTCGGTCACGCCCGGGTGCAGCAGATACGGGTCCGCCTCGCCGGCCGCGGCCGGCCGTATCCGGGCGACGGCCTCGCCGGGCCGGTGCCAGATGTGGTCGATCCAGCGGGCCGACCCGCCCAGGTAGATCGTGCGTTGCCAGAGCTGCCTGTAGTGGTCCTCGCCGCTGGTCTGCTGCGCGAACTCGGCGGCCAGCTCCGCCTCGTCGATGGCCGCACCGGCCGTCCCGGGTGCGGCCGGACCGAGGCGCCCCTGGGCGTGCAGCACCCAGGGGGCGGAGTCGCCGGCGCTCTCCGGGCGGGCGAAGAAGCGGTAGGCGTAGCGCGCCTCGTCGAGAGGTTCGAGCGCCAGCTGTCCGGCGCACACCTCACTGGCTATCAGGCTCTGGGGAATCGAGTAGTCCTCGATGGCGATCGGCCCGCTCACGCCTTCCCGCCGCGCTGCCGACAGGGCCACGTCGAGGTAGACGCCGGCGTTGACCACCGGCATCCCGTCCATGACACAGTCACGCAGGCACGCGTGCGCCGCGGGGTCGATCCGGGCGTCGAAGAGACGGCTGTCCAGAGCACACGGGATCGATGCGCCGAGCAGCGCGCCGCCGGTGCCGGACCCGTCGGCCGCGGAAGCGCCCGCCGCGGCGACGGGCAGGTGCCCGTTCGCCGTGGAGGCCGGAGCCGCCGCATTCGGGGTCTGCTCGCTCGGGGTGTACCAGTGCCGATCGGGCCGGAAGGGGTACGTGGGTGCGGCCACCTTGCGCCGGCCGCGGCCGGCGTCGACCTTCGCCCAGTCCACCGGAACCCCGCGGGTGTGCAGTGCGGCCAGACCGTTGAGCATCACCCGGTTGTCGTCCTGCTTCTGCCGCAGCGAGGGCAGGAACAGGAAGTCGGGGCCGGATTCGGACTGCGGGGCGAACCGTGTGGCCATACCGCTGAGTACGGGGCTCGGCCCGACCTCGATGAACACGGTGCATCCGGAGTCGAACACGGCCTGCATCCCGCGGTGGAAGTCCACCGGGGCCAGCGCGTGCCGACGCCAGTACGCGGCGCCGATACAGCCCTCGCCGCTGAGGGACTTGCCGGTCACGTTCGAGAACAACGGAATCTGCGGCGCCCGGTACGCGATCTTCTCGGCCTCGGCCTCGAACGGGTCGAGCATCGGCTCCATGAGCGGCGAGTGGAAGGCCTTGGAGGTCTTGACCGGCCTCGAGTTGATGCCCGCTTCGGCGAGGACGGGCAGGAAACGCTCCATCGCCTCCGGCGCACCGGCCACCACGACGCTCTGCGGGCCGTTGATCGCGCTGAGCGAGAGCCCTTCCCCGGCCTGCGCGAGCAGCTCGCGCACACGCTGGGACTCGGCGAACACGGTGACCATCGCGCCCGCGGGAGTCAGCTCCTGCATGAGCCGGCCGCGGTGGGCGGCCAGCAGCGCGCCCTCGGTCCAGTCCATCGCCCCGGCCACACAGGCCGCGGCGAGCTCGCCGACGCTGTGGCCGAGCAGGGCGGCCGGCTCGACGCCCCAGGAGCGCCACAGCCGGGCGACGGCGTACTCGAGAATGAACAGGGCCGGCTGGGTGTAGCGGGTCTCGTCGATGAGCCCGGCGTCGAGCGAGCCGTCGAGCATCAGCGGCAGCAACCGGCGGCCCAGCACGGGCTCGAGCAGTTCGTCTGCCTGGTCGAACAGCTCACGCACCAGCGGCTCGGTCCGGTAGAGCGAGGCGGCCATCGGCGCGTACTGCGAACCCTGGCCGGTGAACAGGAAGGCGACGCGAGGCCTGGCGGAGGCGCTCACCCGGCCCGTGTGCACATACGGCGAGGTGTCTTCGGCCGGCAGCTCGATCGCCTCGGCAAGACCTTCGCGCAGTGCCTGCGCGGTCCGACCGACCACGGCGGCCCGGAAGGGGAGCACGGCGCGGCCCACAGCCGCCGTGTGGCACAGGTCGGGCAACTCCTGCTCGTCCGCGGCCGCCAGGCGGTCCTGGTAGGCGCGCACCAGCTCGTCCAGGGCCGCGGAGCTCTTCGCGGACAGGGCCAGCAGATGGTCGTTGCGCGGCTCGGGCGCGTTCGCGTCCGGCTCGGGTGCCGGCGGCTCGCCGACCACCACGTGCGCGTTGGTGCCGCTGACACCGAAACCGCTGACTCCGGCGACACGGGGCCCGGGCCCGGCGGGGAAGGCGGTCGGTTCGACCGGGATGCGCAGGTGCAGCTGGTCCAGGTCGATCGCCGGGTTGACCTCGGTGAGGTTCAGGTGCGGCGGCACGGTGCCGTGCCGCACCGTCATCAGCGCCTTGATGAGTCCCACGACGCCGGCCGCGGCCTCCAGGTGGCCGAAGTTGGTCTTGGCCGAACCGACCAGCGGGGGCTCCGAGCCGGTCGGCGCGCCGAGCGCGGCGCGCAGCGCCCGCAGTTCGAGCGGGTCGCCGAGCGGGGTGCCCGTGCCGTGCGCCTCGATGTAACCGACGCGGCTGCCCTCGACCCGTGCTGCGCGCAGCGCTGCCCGCACCACGTCGGTCTGAGCTGCCGGGTTCGGCACGGTGATGCCGCTGCTGCGGCCGTCCTGGTTGACAGCCGAGCCGAGAATCAGCCCCTCGATACGGTCGTTGTCCGCGAGCGCGGTGGACAGTCGCTTGAGGACCACCACCCCGCAGCCCTCGCCCCGGCCGTAGCCGTCGGCCGACGCGTCGAAGGTCTTGCACCGGCCGTCCTCGGCGAGCATCCCGGCCTGAGACATCAGCAGGAACCACTCGGGGCTCAGCAGGACGTTGACACCGCCGGCCAGCGCCATCGAGGTCTCCCCCGAGCGCAGGCTCTGGCAGGCCAGGTGCACCGCGACCAGCGAGGAGGAGCAGGCGGTGTCCACGGACAGGCTCGGGCCGCTCAGGCCGAGCCAGTAGGACAGCCGGCCGGCCGCGAACGTCGAGGCGTTGCTGGTGGTGCAGTACATCTCCAGCTCGTCCGGGACGACCTGCTGCATCTGGCTCTGGGTGTAGTCGTAGGTGGTGACGCCCAGGTAGACCCCGGTGGGGCTGCCGCCCAGGCGGTCCGGCGCCTGACCCGCGTGCTCAAGGGCCTCCCAGGCCACCTCGAGGAACATCCTCTGCTGCGGGTCGAGAGCGGCGGCCTCGCGCGGAGAGATGCCGAAGAACCCGGCGTCGAAGCGGTCGACCTCGTCGAGGAACCCGCCGCCCGCTATGCCGCCCCACCGCTTCGGGTCCCAGCGCTCCGGCGGGACCGGCACGGTCCCGCTCCGGCTCCGGAGCAGGAAATCCCAGTACTGTTCCGGGCTTCGTACGCCGCCTGGCAGCCTGCAGCCCATGCCGATCACGGCGATCGGCTCGGTTCTGGCCTGCTCCGCCTCGTCGAGGCGTGCCCGCAGTGTGCGTATTTGCACCAGGCTCCGGGCCAGCACCTCGCGGGCCGCACTGGGCTCAGCTGTGTCGATGGTCATAGCCCTTCCCTTAACCCTCACTAGTCGATTTCCGCGCTGAGGAGAATGATGAGATCTTCTTCCGACAGGCCTTCGGTATCCGCGAGATCCGCCGCGTCCACCGTCAGAGCCTCGGCCTCGGGGACGGACGCCTCGGCAGGCGCTGCCTCGGGGACGGGCACCTCAGGGGTCTCGGCCTCGGGTGCGGCCACCTCGGCCAGGTGCCCGGCGAGCGCGTTGACCGACCCGTGTTCGAACATCACTGTTGCCGGGAGCGGTATGCCGAGGGCTGCGACAATCCGCGCATGCACGTTCGTCGCCATGAGCGAGTCCATGCCGAGCTGGAAGAAGCCCGCGTCCGGGTCGAGCTCCTGCGAGTCGAACTCCAGGGCCGCGGCCACCAGGCCGAGGACGAACTCCGCTGCGGCCGGGACCCGTTCGGCCGACGGCAGCGTACGCAGCCGCCCGGCCAGCGCGGCATCGACGGACACCCGGCGCCGCTGCGGCGCGGCCGGTCCGGGTGCCTGCACGACGGCCGAGCTGTCGCGCTCGCGGTACCAGAGCTGCTCGTGCTGCCAGGGCTGAGGCGGCAGCGGCACGGCCCGGTCGAGCGGACCGAGCATCGCGTCGAAACGTATCGGGATGCCTGCGCAGTGCAGCGCCGCAGCGCCCAGCAGCAGGGGTTCCCCGGCTGAGGCGCCCGAGTTCGGTGCGGGCACGGCGGTCCCTTGCACCCCGGCGTCGGCGAGTGCCCGCTGAAGGCTGCCCGTGAGCGGCTGCCTCGGGCTCAGGTCGACGAACGCGCCGGCACCGAGGCCGAGAGCGCTCTGCGCCGCGTCCCAGAAACGGACCGTGCGGCGCATGTTGTCGAACCAGTGCCCGGGACCGAAACCGGTGCCTTCGCGGACCTGCCCGGTCACCGTGGAGATGATCTGCGTATCGGCCTGCCGCGGAGTCAGACCGGACAGCGCGGCGAGCAGTCCCTCGCGCATCTCGTCCATGGCCGAGCTGTGTGTCGCAACCGCCTGACTCACCAGCCGCGACGGGATGTTCTCCGCCTTGAGCTCGGCCGCCGCCTTCTCCAGCGCGTCCTGCGGGCCGGAGAGCGACGCGGACAGCGGTCCTTCCGACGAGGCCAGTGCGAGCCCGTCGAAGCGCCGGGCCAGATCGGCGAGCCGGTCAGCCGACGCGGCGACCGCGAGCATTCCTCCGTGTCCCCGCCGAGCCTCGACCGCCGCGCTCTGCGCGCAGATCACCCGGGCGCCGTCGGTGCGGTCGAGCACCCCGGAGAAACGTGCCGCAGCCACCTCGCCGAACCCGTGGCCGATGACGGCCAGGGGTCGGACCCCCGCCTCCGTCCACCAGGCGGCCAGGGCGAGGCTGATCGCGTACCGCACCGGCTGCACCAGGTCGATCCGCTGCTCCTCGTCGATGCCTTCGATGAGGTCGTGGATGCCGCGGCCGAGCCAGGGGCGTAAGGCGTCGTCGCAGTCGTCGAGCATCTCCCGGAAGGCGGAGCTGGTCTGCGACAGCTCCCGCGCGGTCTCCGCCCAGCCGCTCGGCGCGTGTGCCGAGAAGGCGAACACCGCGCCGGGCGGCGCATCGCCGGCGCGCCCGCTCACCACACCGGGTGCGAAGCCGGACTCCGACCAGGCGGTGAGCCGGTCCGCCGCCTCGCGCGCGGAGCCGGCCACCACGGCGAGCCGGTGCTCCTGGTGCGTGCGCCGGACGCTCGCCGTGTGCGCGATCGCCCGGAACGCCGCGTCGTCGGCCGGAGCCCCCTGCAGGAAGTCCCGGTGCGCGGCCGCGGTCGCGGCCAGCAGCTCCTCGGTCCGGGCGGATACCGCCACGGTGTACGGCGGCGCCGGCGCCGGGGCGGGCGCGGCGGGGGCTGCGGGCGTGGGGGCCGGGCCGAGGATCGCGTGCGCGTTCGTCCCGCCGGCGCCGAAGGAGCTGACCGCCGCGTGCCGGAAGCGCTCGGGCGCCGTCCAGTCCTGGGCCCGCTCGGCGATGGCCAGCCGCGTGCCGGCCAGGTCGATGTTCGGGTTGAGGCGGTCGAAGTTCAGATTGGCCATGGTCCGGCCGTGCTTGAGGCACAGTGCCGCCTTCACCAGGCCGGCCAGTCCGGCAGCCGACTCCAGGTGGCCGATGTTGGTCTTCACCGAGCCGAGCACGCAGGGCGGCGCCCCGTCCGCGCGGCCGTAGGTCGCCGCCAGCGCCTCGACCTCGATCGGGTCACCGAGGACCGTGCCCGTGCCGTGCGCCTCGACGAGGGTGATCTGGTTCGGTTCGAGGGAGGCGGCCTTGAGGGCCTGGCGGATCACCGCCTGCTGCGCCCGGCCGTTCGGCGCGGTCTGACCGTTGCTCAGCCCGTCCTGGTTCACGGCCGAGCCGCGGATCACCGCGATGACCGGGTCGCCCGCGGCCTCCGCGTCGCTGAGCCGGCGCAGTGCAACCGCCACCACACCCTCGCCGCGTGTGTACCCGCTCGCGGCAGCGTCGAAAGTGCGACATCGGCCGTCCGGGGACAGCGGCATCCCCTTCGCGTGGGCGACCGCCGTCGAGGGGGACAGGATCAGGTTCACACCGCCGACCACGGCCAGGTCGCTCTCGCCGCTGCGCAGGCTCTGGCAGGCCAGGTGCACCGCGACGAGCGAGCTCGAGCAGGCGGTGTCCACGGTCAGGCTCGGGCCGTTCAGGTCGAACAGGTAGGAAAGCCGGTTCGCGATCAGCGAGTTGGTGCCGCCGGTGATCGTGTAGGTGTCCGCCCAGGACGGGTCCGCCACCTGGAGCTGGAGGTAGTCGGCGGAGTTCACCCCCACGAACACCCCCGTCGCGCTGCCGGCCAGCGCCTCCCGGGAGAGTCCGGCCCGGTCCAGCGCCTCCCAGGCGACCTCGAGGAACAGCCGCTGCTGCGGGTCCATCCGGGACGCCTCGCGCGGCGAGATGCCGAAGAAGTAGGGGTCGAACTCGTCGACCCCGTCGACGAAGGCGCCGTACTGCATGCGCATCCGGCCCGGCGTCTCCGGGTCCGGGTCGTAGAAGGCCTGGGCGTCCCACCGCGAGGCGGGGATGGGCGTGATGGCGTCCACTTCGCCCGAGAGCAGGTCCCAGTAGTCCTCCATGGACCGGACGCCGCCCGGCAGCCGGCAGCCGACACCGATCAGCGCGATCGGCTCGCTGCGGGTGCGTTCCAGTTTCTCGATGCGCTCCCGGAGGCGTGCGACGATTCGTGCGGCGTCGGGCGCGGGCCGGGACGCGGCGGTGGGGGAATCTGTCATGTCAGAGGTCCTCTATGCGTGCTTCGAGGAGTTCGAGCTCCCGGATCAGGCTGTCTCCGTCATCCGCGCCGGGCAGGAGCGCGGACTCGTCGGGGGCGCCGGGCGGCGCCGGCTCGGGCGGCCGCTCAGCGTCGGCGTCCTGCCGCGGCTCACCCAGCCCGACCTTGTCGGTGAGGTAAGGCACGAGCTTCCGGACCGTCGGATAGTTGAAGATGAGGCTGGACGACAGCTGCACGCCGAACTTGCGTTCCAGCCTCTTGCGGAGCTCGACCGACATGAGCGAGTCCATACCGAGCTCGTGCAACGGCTGGTCGGCGCCCACGCGCTCGGGACTCGTACCCACGATCCGTGCGACGGCCGTCCGCAGGACGGACTCGATCTCGGCCACCGGGTCGGCCGCTGTCAGCAGCGCCGACACCGTCCCGTCGGCCGCCGCGGGCCGCGCAGACTCCGGGACCTGCGCGGAGCCGCCCGATTCCTCGGCGGGTGAGGCGATCCGTAAGGTGTCGGCCCGGCGCACGCGCAGCCCGCGGATCGTCATCAGGCCACCGCCTGCGGAGTCCAGCATCTGCACTTCGGCCCGGGTGCTCCCGACGCCGTCCGCCTCCAGCCGCACGTGAACGGAGACCGTGCCCGACGGCTTGCCTGCGAAGGAGATCGAATCGGCTCCCTCGACCAGCACCAGACCCGTACCGCCCGGGTCGCCGCCGCTGAGTACGGCGGCGGTGACCGTCTGGAAAGCCGCGTCGTACGCGGAGCGCGGCAGCCGGGTACCCGACACCGCGAGATCCTGTGCCGTGAGAGTGGCCTGCGCGACTGCGCCGCCGTCGAGGGCCTGGAAGGCTGTCACCCGCCGGTACTCCGGGCCGCACTCGACGCCGTTGCCGGCCAGCAGCCGGTAGAACCCGTCCTCCGTGAGGACGTCCGGCGCGGAGAGCTCCATGGTGTGGCGCGGGGCGCCGCGCCGGTCCGGCGTACCGTCCTCGGCGCGGAACACGGCTTCGGCGAGCAGGACCGGGTGCGGGCCTCCTCCGCCGTCGAAGACCCGGAAGCGGGCGCCGCCGCCCTCTTCGGAGAGCACCGACTGCACGAGCCGCGGCTGTCCGGTCCGCGGTGCGAGTGCGGAGGCGAACAGGACGTCGGAAACACTGAGTTCCGCTCCCGGTATCACCTCGTCGACCGCGGCCGCCGCCAGCGCGAGGTAGGCCGATCCCGGTACCACGGCTGTGCCACGGACCTGGTGGTCCGCGACCTCCGGTATCTCGCAGGAGAGCCGCGTCTGCCAGTAGTGCAGCCCGGGTTCGACCGCAGAGTCGAGCCGGGCGCCGAGCACCAGACCCGTGCCGGCCGCGTACTCGGAGTGCGCCTCACGGTCGGTACCGGACAGTCCGGGGACCGGGAAGTGCTCGCGCTGCCAGGGGTACGGAGGCAGGTCCACCAGCCGGGGCTCGCCGGGGCGGAGCGCCGCGCTACCGTCGACCTCGACACCGGCGAGATGGGCGGAGCCGAGCGACTGCAGCATGACAGCGCGCCCGTCCTCATCGCGTCGCATCGAAGGGACGACCGTCACCTGTCGCCCGGCGTGCGCGGCAGTCCCGTCGATCGCGGTGGTCAGGACCGGGTGCGGGCTGATCTCGACGAAGACGGTGACGTCCTCGTCGAGCAGTGACCGGACACCGTCCGAAAGGGACACGGGCTCGCGCAGGTTGTCGCACCAGTACGCGGCATCCATGCCGGACCCGTCGACGAGCCGGTTCAGTACGGTCGAGTGGATCGGGACCCGGCCCGCGGTCGGCCGAACGTCGCTCAGCCCCTCCAGCAGGCCGTCCATCTGCGGGCCGTGCGCGGCCGCATCGGCCGGCACGGCGCCGTGCCCGGACGTCCCGTCCAGCAGAGCGCTGCCCAGACAGACGATCCGAAGGCCGTCGTCCAGGGCGAGTGCCCCGCTCGTGCACGCGGCCGCCACCTCGCCCATCCCGTGGCCGGTCACCACGTCCGGCTCGACCCCCCAGGACCGCCACAGCTCGGCGAGCGCGATCTGGACGGAGAAGAGCAGCGGCCGTACGAGAGGGACCCGCTCGCCGCTCGGCGGCCCGTCGACCGCGTTCGAGAGCAGCTCGTCGAGGATCGACCGGCCGAGCATCGGCGCCGCCTTCGCGTCGCACTCGCGCAGCACCGCCGCGAACACCGGCTCCTCGGCGAGCAGTCGCCGGGCCGTGCCGGGCCACGGCGAGCCCGCGTCCGGGAACACGAACGCGGTCCGGGGCCGGCCGATGGCGGGCCGGCCTCCGGCCCTGGCGGTCTCCGTGTCGCCGCCCTCGGCGAGCCGGTCCAAGTCGGCGGCCAGGCCGGGCAGATCCCGGCCGACCGCGGCGAGCCGGTAGGGAAAGGCGGTACGGCGGGCCGTGGCCCGGCAGACGTCGGCCACGGTGATCTCCGGACCGGCCGTGCGCAACGCGCGGGCCGTGTCCGCGGCGTACTGGAGCAGCGCCTCCGGACTCTGCGCGGAGAGGGTCAGCAGATGCGCCGTCCCCTCGTCCGGCGCCACCTGGGCCACCGGCTCCCAGCCGAGCGTCCGCAGCCGGCCGAGCGTGTCGGACAGTCCGCCGCGCGCATCGCCGCGCCGCATGGTGCCGAGCGCGACGGGGAGGCCGTCCGCACCGGCGCCGCCGTCGGCGGCCTCTTCGGTGAGCTGCGTCAACGCGTGCAGCAGCACGGGATGGGCGGTGATCTCGAGGAGTACCGAGGCGCCGTCGGTCATCGCCCTGCGCACGGCCTCGTCGAACCGGACCAGGCAGCGCAGGTTCTGCGCGAAGTACGCGCCGTCGACCTCACGCCAGTCGAGTGGTTCCGCGGTGACCGAGGAGATCATCGGGATCCGTCCCGGGCGGGGGCGCAGCTCGCCGATGTCCCGTACCAAGTCCTCGATGACCTGTTCGATCGCCGGGCCGTGCCCGGCCACATCGACGTCGATCATGCCCGCCTGGGCACCGGCCGCCTTGGCCGCGGCCACCACTGCTTCGAGCCGGGCGCGGTCGCCGGATATCACGGTGGAACGCGGCCCGTTGCATGCGGCCACGGTCACCGCGCCCTCTTCCGGGCCGAGTAACTCCCGTACCTCGGCCACCGTGTACTCCAGCGCGGCCATGCCGTGGTCGGGGCGGGCCATCTGGTACTGGTACCGGCTGTAGTGGTAGACCAGCGACGTCGCCTGCTCCACGTCGAGGATTCCGGCAATCACGGCTGCCGGGATCTCGCCGATGCAGTGTCCGACCACCGAGGCCGGACGCACCCCGGTGTGCTCCAGCCAGCGGGCCAGGCCGACCTGCATGGCGAACAGCAGCGGCAGGACCACGTCCAGGCGCTTCCTGTCCTCCTGGCCCGTGGCGAGCTTCTCGGCCAGGGACCAGCCCGCCAGCGGGATGAAGACGCGGTCGCACTCCTCGACCGCGGCGCGGAAGACCGGCTCCGCGCGCATCATCTCGACACCCATTTCCGCGTACTGGTGCCCGTGCGGGGAGCAGGCGAAGAGGATGTCGGGGCGCGGCCTGCCCGCCGCGGGAGCTTCCGGCTGCGCGGTCGGCTCCGGGGCGTCGGCCGCGGGCAGTTCACGGGTCCGGGGCTCGTCGCGTCCCTCGAGAACGACGTGCACATTCGTGCCGCCCCAGCCGAACGCGCTGACCCCGGCGAGCAGGCGGGTGTTCTCGGGCCAGGCCTCGTTCTCGCGCGGAACGCGCAGGCGCAGTCCTTCGAAGTCGATGTGTGCGTTCGGAGTCGAGAAGTGCGGGTTCGGCGGGATCCGGCGGTGCTGCAGACAGAGCGCCGCCTTGATCATCCCTGCGATGCCCGCGGCGCCTTCGAGGTGGCCTATGTTCGCCTTCACCGAGCCCATGACCAGGTCCGGCGCGTCCGGCTTCCGGCCCACGGTGAGCGCCGCTCCGAGAGCGGAGGCCTCGATCGGGTCGCCGAGCGCGGTTCCCGTGCCGTGCGTCTCGACATACGCGACGTCGCGCGCATCGACGGCCGCCGTCCTGTAGGCCTGGCTGAGCACTTCCTGCTGGGCAATCGGGTTCGGCGCGGTCAGGCCGTTGCTCTGCCCGTCGTTGTTGGCGGCCGATCCCCGGATCACGCACCAGATCCGGTCGTTGTCGGCGAGCGCGCGCGACAAGGGCTTGAGCACGATGACACCGCAGCCCTCGCCCCGGCCGAACCCGTCGGCACTGGCGTCGAAGACCTTGCACCGGCCGTCCGGCGCGAGGGCGCCGAAGCCCTGCAGCGCCTCCGTGGTCCGCGGGTCCAGCAGCAGGTTGACCCCGCCGACGACGGCCACGTTCGACTCTCCGGTGGCCAGGCTCTGACAGCCCAGGTGCACGGCCAGCAGGGAGGACGAACACGCGCTGTCGACGACCAGGCTCGGCCCGCGCAGCCCGAGCGAGTAGGACAGGCGGTTGGCGATCATGTTCAGGGAACGCCCGCTGGCCATGTACGCCGAGGCCGGGCCGGCCGGTGTCGAACCCAAGTCGGCGTAGTCGTGCCAGATGGCGCCGACGAACACCCCGGTGCGGCTGCCGGCGAGCCTGCCGTCGCCGAGCCCCGCGGCATCCAGCGCCTCCCAGGCCACTTCGAGGAAGAGGGACTGCTGCGGATCCATCTCCTGCGCCTCGCGCGGGGAGATACCGAAGAACAGGGGATCGAACCGGTCGACAGGGCCGCGCAGGTATCCCGCTTCACGCGGTCCTGACGCGGGCTTACGGCGCCCCGACGGTGGCGGTCCGGTCAGGTCGGCGCCGTCGCTCAGCAGCTGCCAGAACTGGTCGATGCCGTCCGCGCCCGGGAAGCGGCAGGCCATGCCCACGACGGCGACGGGCTCGCCGCTCACAGGGGCCCCCGGCCCCTCCGTCACACCTGGGACCGCGGGTTCCGGCTCCTGCCCGCCGAGCAGCCGCGCAACCAGTCGTTCGACGGTCGGGCATTCCCACGGGAGCGTGGCCGGAAGCCGACGGCCCATCAGTTCGCTGAGCGCCTCGACGAATCCGACGGCCTTGAGCGAGTCGAGTCCATAGGCGGAGAAGACGATGTCATCGCGCAGGGCGGCGGGATCCATGCCGAGCCGGGCGGACAACTCCGCGCGCACTGCAGCGGCCAGGTCGGCAGCCGGATGATCGGCCGTCTGTGTTGCTTCCATTCAAAGCCACCCCCCGAAGGCTACCTGAAATATAAAAGTTGCTTTTGTGCACCCTCATTCATCGCCAAGGGCGATAGTCAATATGACCTTAAAAGAGAGTGTGTTAACAGTGCCGTTACATAAGTAGTCGTGCCCTTCCCCCCGGTGCCCCGAAATTGAATTTCCCTAGAGGCGACCCGCGATGGATGACCTTGGCAGGCCTCGCGTCGGCTTGTCAAGCTCCTTGACTCGGCATCAAGATCGACTCGCTGGGGCCTGGTGGCGAGGCCAATTCCGGTTAGCTGGGCCGTGGGCAGGCGCCGCCGCTGAACCCGGGTGGCGGGGTCAATTCCGGTTAGATAGGCCGTAGGTGGGGCCGGCCGCTGAATCCTGGTGCGGAAGTCCAATTCCAGTTGGGTGTGCCGGGCATCCTTGACGCTCTCTCTAATTACCCGCCGGCGCGGGCCGGTCGGGCGGGTGTCATGGCTGCCCGAGGTGTGTGTCATGGCCCGCTGGTGACACATCGCCATGGCGCGGGCGCCGTCGCGGTGAACGACAGGGTGTGGTGCGCGACTCGCCCGTGTCGCGGAGGTCCGGGCCTATATCGGAACGGACGCCTTCGTGCGGCCGGCCGGTGGGCGGGCGGGCCGAAGGCGTCGGTGTCTCGGTCCCTGCCCGGCAGGGGTGTGGGACCCGCCCCGCGCGATGGGGTGGGGTCCCCGCCGTCACGATCGTCGCGCCCCGCGTTCGAGCCGCTACTCCATGGCACCCGCGTGGTCAACCCCGAAGGTGAGGGTCGGCGGAATTGCGTCCGCGCCCTGATGTCCGGCGGTGATGTCACCGGTGCGCCCCCGTATTCGGTGGTGATCTCACCGCCGAAGAACTGTGAGAGGCCGGTGAGGTGGCCGGGAGGGGCCGCCGAAGAACTGTGAGAGGCCGGTGAAGTGAACGCGAGAGGCCGTCGAGGCGACTGCGGGAAGCCGGCGAAGGGCTCCGGGTGAAGATCCGCATCCATGGGGTCCGGACCTGGTTGCGCCACCGTTGCCCGGTGTTACATGTTCATACGCCGTTCCGCGCGCACGTCTGCCCGGCGGAGCTCTCGCTGTCGCGCGAGGCTCCCGCCGGGATGAGCGCATGTCTTTGCATAAAAGTGCAGAGATGCGTATAGTCATGCCATCGACGAGGAGGATTTCGATGGTGGTACGTGCAGCAGTGGCAGGGGCGAGCGGATACGCCGGCGGGGAGCTGCTCCGCCTTCTGTTGGTCCACCCAGAGGTCGAGATCGGGGCCCTCACCGCGAACTCCAACGCGGGCCAGCCGCTCGGCGCCCTGCAGCCGCACCTGCGGCCACTGGCCGGCCGGGTGCTCCGGCCGACCACCGCCGAGGTGCTCGCCGGACACGACGTGGTCTTCCTCGCCCTCCCGCACGGGCAGTCCGCCGCAGTGGCGGAGCAGCTCGGTGACGAGGTGCTCGTGGTCGACATGGGGGCCGACTTCCGGCTCGAGAACGCGGCTGACTGGGAGAAGTTCTACGCCTCGCCGCACGCCGGGACCTGGCCCTACGGCCTGCCCGAGCTGCCCGGCGGGCGGGCCGCGCTGGCGGGGAGCAAGCGCATCGCGGTTCCCGGCTGCTACCCGACCGCCGTGTCGCTCGCCCTCTTCCCGGCGTACGCGGCCCAGCTCGTCGAGCCCGAGGCAGTGATCGTCGCCGCCTCCGGTACCTCGGGTGCGGGCAAGGCGGCCAAGCCGCATCTGCTCGGCTCCGAGGTGATGGGCAACATGTCGCCGTACGGCGTCGGCGGTGTCCACCGGCACACGCCCGAGATGATCCAGAACCTCAGCGCCGCCGCCGGTGAGCGGGTCAGCGTGTCCTTCACCCCGACCCTCGCACCGATGCCCCGCGGCATCCTCGCCACGTGCAGTGCCAAGGCGAAGCCGGGCGTGAGCGCCGGGTCCCTGCGCGCCGCGTACGAGAAGGCCTTCGCGGACGAGCCGTTCGTCGATCTGCTCCCCGAGGGCCAGTGGCCCTCGACCGCGGCCGTATACGGCTCCAACGCCGTCCAGATCCAGGCCGCCCACGACGAGGCGGCCGGCCGGGTCATCGTGATCAGCGCCATCGACAACCTTGCCAAGGGCACCGCGGGTGGTGCCCTGCAGAGCATGAACATCGCCCTCGGACTTCCCGAGGACACGGGTCTTTCCACGATCGGAGTCGCACCGTGAGCGTCACGGCAGCACAGGGATTCTCGGCGGCGGGCATCGCCGCCGGGATCAAGGACAGCGGTAACCCGGACCTGGCCCTCGTGGTCAACAACGGTCCCCGTCGCGCCGCTGCGGGCGTCTTCACCTCCAACCGTGTCAAGGCCGCTCCCGTCCTCTGGTCGGAGCAGGTCCTCAAGGGGGGCGAGGTCACCGCCGTCGTCCTCAACTCCGGCGGCGCCAACGCCTGTACGGGGCCGCAGGGCTTCCAGGACACCCACGCCACCGCCGAGAAGGCGGCCGAGGTCCTCGAAGGCCACAGCGCCGGTGAGATCGCCGTCGCCTCGACCGGGCTCATCGGTCTGCTGCTCCCCATGGACAAGCTGCTGCCCGGCATCGAGAAGGCCGCGGCGGCCCTGAGCGAGCACGGCGGCGAGAAGGCCGCCATCGCCATCAAGACCACCGACACCGTCCACAAGACGGCCGTCTCAGGCGGCGAGGGCTGGACCGTCGGCGGCATGGCGAAGGGCGCGGGCATGCTCGCCCCCGGCCTGGCCACGATGCTCGTCGTCCTCACCACCGACGCCGACGTCGCCGCCCCCGCGCTCGACGCCGCGCTGCGCGACGCGACCCGGACCACGTTCGACCGGGTCGACTCCGACGGCTGCATGTCCACCAACGACACCGTGCTCCTGCTGGCCTCGGGGGCCAGCGGAATCACGCCGGAGCAGGGGGAGTTCGCGGAGGCGGTACGGGCCGTCTGCGACGACCTCGCCCGGCAGCTGATCGGTGACGCGGAGGGCGCCTCCAAGGACATCCGCATCGAGGTCGTGAACGCCGCGACGGAGGACGACGCCGTGGAGGTGGGCCGTTCCATCGCCCGTAACAACCTCCTCAAGTGCGCCATCCACGGCGAGGACCCCAACTGGGGCCGGGTGCTGTCCGCGATCGGCACGACGAAGGCGGCCTTCGAGCCGGATCAGCTGAACGTCGCCATCAACGACGTCTGGGTCTGCAAGAACGGGGGAGTCGGCGAGGACCGCGACCTCGTCGACATGCGCTACCGGGAGGTCAAGATCACCGCCGACCTCGCCGCGGGCACCGAGTCGGCCGTCATCTGGGCCAACGACCTCACCGCGGACTACGTCCACGAGAACAGCGCGTACAGCTCATGAGCGCCGCGCGGAAACACACCGCACTCCCGAAGGCGCAGATCCTCATCGAGGCCCTGCCCTGGCTGACCCGGCACAACGGCAAGACCGTCGTCATCAAGTTCGGCGGCAACGCCATGATCGACGAGGAGTTGAAGGCGGCCTTCGCCCAGGACGTCGTCTTCCTGCGGCACGCCGGCCTCAAGCCCGTCGTCGTGCACGGCGGCGGCCCGCAGATCAGCGCCCAGCTCGACAAACAGGGCCTGGTCAGCGAGTTCAAGGCCGGGCTCCGCGTCACCACGCCCGAGGCGATGGACGTCGTACGGATGGTGCTGGCCGGACAGGTCCAGCGCGAGCTCGTCGGCCTGCTCAACCAGCACGGCCCGCTCGCCGTCGGCATGACCGGCGAGGACGCCCACACCATCACCGCGATCCAGCACCGCCCGGTGATCGACGGTGAGGCCGTCGACATCGGCCGGGTCGGTGAGATCACCGCCATCGACACCGGGGCCATCCAGGCGCTGCTGGACGACGGCCGCATCCCCGTCATCTCCTCCATCGCCCGTTCGGCGGAGGACAACCACGTCTACAACGTCAACGCCGACACCGCGGCCGCCGCACTCGCCGCCGCGCTGGGCGCCGAGACACTGATGGTCCTCACCGACGTCGAGGGCCTCTACGAGGACTGGCCCAACAGCGACGACGTGATCAGCCGCCTCACCGCCACCGAGCTGGAGAAGCTCCTGCCGGAACTCTCCAGCGGCATGGTGCCCAAGATGCAGGGCTGCCTGCACGCCGTACGCAACGGCGTGGAGACCGCCCGCGTCATCGACGGCCGGGTCCAGCACTCGATCCTGCTGGAGATCTTCACCGACGAAGGAATCGGCACGATGGTCGTGCCCGACACGACGACCGGAACACAGGGGGAGTCATGAGCAACCAGGAACTCACACAGCGCTGGCAGCACGCGCTGATGGACAACTACGGCACCCCCCGGCTTCCCCTCGTCCGCGGCGAAGGCGCCCATGTGTGGGACGCCGACGGCACCGAGTACCTCGACTTCGTCGGCGGCATCGCGGTGAACGCGCTGGGCCACGCCCACCCCGCCGTCGTCGAGGCGGTCTCCACCCAGATCGCCTCCCTCGGCCATGTCTCCAACCTCTTCATCGCCGAGCCGCCCGTCGCCCTCGCGGAACGGCTGCTCCAGCTCTTCGGCCGGACCGGCAAGGTCTACTTCTCCAACTCGGGCGCCGAGGCCAACGAGGCCGCGTTCAAGATCGGCCGGCTGACCGGCCGCGGCCACATGGTCGCCACCGACGGCGGCTTCCACGGCCGGACCATGGGGGCCCTCGCGCTCACCGGCCAGCCCAAGAAGCGCGAGCCCTTCGTCCCGCTGCCCGGTGACGTCACGCACGTCCCGTACGGGGACGTCGAGGCGCTGCGGGCCGCGGTGACCACCGACACCGCGCTGCTGATCATCGAGCCCATGCAGGGTGAGAACGGTGTCGTCGTCCCGCCCAAGGGCTATCTCGAGGCGGCCCGGGAGATCACCCGGGCCACCGGCACCCTGCTCGTCCTCGACGAGGTGCAGACCGGGATCGGCCGGTGCGGCACCTGGTTCGAGCACCAGGCCCACCAAGGCGTGGAGCCCGATCTGGTCACCCTCGCCAAGGGGCTCGGCGGCGGACTGCCGATCGGCGCCACGGTGGCGTTCGGCGCCGCGGCCGACCTGCTCGGCCCCGGCCAGCACGGCACGACGTTCGGCGGCAACCCGATCGCCTGCGCCGCCGGACTCGCGGTCCTGGACACCCTGGCCGCCGACGGCGCGCTGGACAACGTGAAGCGGCTGGGCGAGCGGATCCGCAACGGCGTGGAGGGCCTGGGGCACCCCCTGGTCTCCCACGTCCGCGGCTCCGGCCTGCTGCTGGGTATCGTGCTCACCGAACCCCTTGCGCCCCAGGTGCAGCAGGCGGCTCAGGGAGCCGGACTCCTGGTGAACGCGCCCGCCCCCGATGTCGTACGGCTGATGCCGCCGCTGATCATCGGTGAGGCGGAGGTGGACGCGTTCCTCCAGGCGCTGCCCGGTGCCCTCGACGCGGCATACGGGGACGGACGATCCGGAGAGGGACACACCGGAGAATGAGGCGACGACGATGACCGAGGCGCAGGATTCCGAGCACGGCGGGCCGTCCGTGCCGCAGACCCGCACCGCACGCCACCGCCGGATCGTGGACATCCTGAACCGGCAGCCGGTGCGCTCGCAGAGCCAGCTGGCCAAGCTCCTTGGCGACGACGGGCTGAGCGTCACGCAGGCGACGCTCTCCCGGGATCTGGACGAGCTGGGTGCGGTGAAGATCCGCAACACCGGTGGCGAGCTGATCTACGCGGTGCCGAGCGAGGGCGGATTCCGCACCCCGCACGCGCCGCTTGGCGGGTCCGCCAAGGAGGAGCGGATGCGCCGCCTCTCCGCCGAACTGCTCATCTCGGCGGAGGCCTCGGCCAACCTGGTGGTGCTGCGTACGCCCCCGGGCGCCGCCCAGTTCCTCGCCTCGGCGATCGACCAGGCCGAGTTGCACGACATCCTCGGCACCATCGCAGGCGACGACACGCTCATGCTGATCAGCCGCGATCCGGCCGGCGGGCAGGCGCTCGCCGACCATCTGCTGAGGCTCGCACAGAACGAGCGCTGAGGTCAGTAGCGCGTGATCGCGGTCGGGCCCGAAAGGGTTCCGATCGCGAGATGCGGACGGCGGGCCGGATCGGCCCAGGCCAGGATCCGGTCCATCGCGGCCGCCGGCACGGAGACACAGCCGGCGGTCGCGCCGCGTCCGTTGACGTGCAGGAAGATCCCGGCGCCCCGGCCCCGTACCGGCCTGTCGTAGTTGAACCCGACGACGAGGGCCCGGGCGTACTGCGTCGGATACGTGATCAGGTGCTCGGCCTCGGTGGCCCGGCAGTCGGTGGACCGCGGCTCCATCCACCGGTTGTAGGCGCGCGCCGCGTTGTCCTGGCACCACCACGACCGTTCACCGACCCTGCGGTACGGATAGCGGGTGCCGGGCCCGGCCGCCTTCACCCCGAAGGCGTACGGCAAGCGGTAGAGCCCGGTGGGTGTGGTGGCGGTTCCCTGCTTGCGCGATGCGCCCTCGGCCAGTCCGTTCGCCCCGAAGCGGGCGGGCGCGGACCCGGCGGCCACCCAGCGCCCGGCGCGCAGACTCCACCAGGTGACCGTGCCCGTGGTGGCGGCGGTACCGGAGGCCACGGCCGTGATGAGCTGGCTGCCGCCGCCCGTGCCGGCCAGCCGCAGGGGCAGCGGCAGCACTGCGGGAGGACGGGCCCCGAGCAGCCCGGCGAGGGCGAGCAGGACCGAACCGGTCACCAGAAGTCTGCGCATGTCCCGGACCGTAGACCCGCCGCCCCGGGGTCACCTGCGCACCTGCTCCGTACGGCCCAGTCGGCTCACGTCCGCACAGCCGAGGGGCAGCGGCGTCACGGCGAGGGCGGCATGACCGGCAGCGGGAGCGGCAGCCCCGGCAGCCCGTCCATGCTGGTGGCGATGTGCTCCTTCTTCTCGAAGTAGGCGCTGAGCGAGGCGTCGTCCTCCCGTGCGAAGCGCTGCCCGTGCAGCGAGCGGTCCTCGTCGTACGACATGAAGGGGACGCCGTATCCGCAGGTGTCCCGGATCAGTTCGGCCGTCACCACGATGATCGCCCGCAGCCCGTGCAGGGAGGGGTCGACCCCGTCGAACCGTCCGAGCAGTTCCGGGAACCGGAGGTCGTCGCGGAAGACCGGCTCACCGCGGCCGTGGATCCGCACGATGTTCGGTGGCCCCTGGAAGGCGCACCACATCAGCGTGATGCGCCCGTTCTCGCGGAGGTGGGCGACCGTCTCGGCGTTGCTCCCGGCGAAGTCGAGATAGGCCACGGTCTGTTCGTCGAGGACGGCGAACGATCCGCTGACGCCCTTGGGCGAGAGGTTCACCGTGCCGTCGGCGTCCAGCGGGGAGGTTGCGGTGAAGAAGATGGGCTGCGCCTCGATAAAGGTGCGCAGCCTTCCGTCAATGCGTTCATACGTCTTTCCCATGGGTCGGATTATCCGCTCGGGCGCCCGGGGTGCGGGGGAGTTTCGGCCGGTGGGACGGAGGTGCCCGGCCGTCCGGAGAGGCTGCCGCGCCGTCACCCGCACCGGGCACCTTCCGCTCGGACGGCCGTACCCGGGGGATCCTGCCCGCGCCGGACCGGCAGCGGCGGCGGGTCCGCGCAAGGGCCGTCCTGCGCAGCTTTGACAAAACATACAGAGGGCCGCATAGTTATGCTTGTTAGTGATTGCGGCAGTGGCTGCACCGTGGATCGCGCCGTGAGCAGGCATCCGTGACCGAGTGTGCTGCACTCGCACGGGGAAGCGGTCGCACATCCAACCCCCTGGTTCTTCCTAGGAGCACGCAGTGAGCAACGGCAACGGCAACGGCGACGTACGTCTCTGGGGCGCCCGCTTCGCGGACGGTCCGGCCGAGGCGCTGGCCAGGCTGTCCGCGTCCGTCCACTTCGACTGGCGGCTCGCGCCGTACGACATCGCCGGCTCCCGTGCCCACGCGCGCGTCCTCAACAAGGCGGGCCTGCTCACCGAGGACGAGCTGAAGCGGATGACCGCGGGGCTCGACCAGCTGGAGGCCGACGTCGCCGACGGCTCCTTCACCGGCACCATCGCCGACGAGGACGTCCACACCGCCCTGGAGCGCGGGCTGCTGGAGCGGCTCGGTCCCGACCTCGGCGGCAAGCTCCGTGCCGGGCGGTCCCGCAACGACCAGATCGCCACGCTCTTCCGGATGTACCTGCGCGACCACGCCCGCATCATCGGCGGTCTGATCGCCGAGCTCCAGGAAGCCCTCGTCGGCCTGGCCGAGGCGCACGCGGACGTGGCCATGCCCGGCCGTACGCACCTCCAGCACGCCCAGCCGGTGCTCTTCGCCCACCACGTCCTGGCCCATGTGCAGTCCCTGTCCCGGGACGCGGAGCGGCTGCGGCAGTGGGACGAGCGGACCGCGGTCTCCCCGTACGGCTCCGGCGCACTCGCCGGCTCCTCGCTCGGGCTCGACCCCGAGGCGGTCGCCGCCGACCTCGGCTTCGAGCGCGGCTCGGTGGGCAACTCCATCGACGGCACGGCCTCGCGGGACTTCGTCGCCGAGTTCGCGTTCATCACCGCGATGATCGGCGTCAATCTCTCCCGGATCGCCGAGGAGATCATCATCTGGAACACGAAGGAGTTCTCCTTCGTCACCCTCCATGACGCCTTCTCGACCGGCTCCTCGATCATGCCGCAGAAGAAGAACCCCGACATCGCCGAACTGGCGCGGGGCAAGTCGGGCCGGCTCATCGGCAATCTGACCGGCCTCATGGCCACGCTCAAGGCCCTGCCGCTCGCGTACAACCGCGACCTCCAGGAGGACAAGGAGCCGGTCTTCGACTCCTGCGACCAGCTCGAAGTCCTGCTTCCCGCCTTCACCGGGATGATGGCCACCCTCACCGTCAACCGTGAGCGCATGGAGGAGCTGGCCCCGGCCGGCTTCTCGCTCGCCACCGACATCGCCGAGTGGCTGGTCAGGAAGGGCGTGCCGTTCCGCGTCGCCCACGAGGTCGCCGGCGAGTGCGTCAAGGAGTGCGAGAGCCACGGCATCGAGCTCGACGAACTGACCGACGAGCAGTTCGCGAAGATCTCCGAGCACCTCACCCCCGAGGTCCGTACGGTCCTCGACGTGGCGGGTGCGCTCGCCTCCCGCAACGGACGCGGTGGCACGGCGCCGTCCGCGGTCGCAGTCCAGCTGACCGAGGTCAAGGCGGACCTGGCGACGCAGCACGCCTGGGCGGCGGCCCGCAAGTAGCCGGACGGGCATCGCGGGCTACGTTGGGGGTAGTCGAGATTCCTGCCCACCGACGAGGAGCCCGCGATGCCGTTCGCCCGACTGACCACAGCGACCACCCCGACCGCCCACATCGGGCTGGGCCTGGCAGCGGTCGGCAGGCCCGGCTACATCAACCTCCACCGCGATCGCGACCTGCCCGACGAGCGCACCGTCGACGCGCTGCGCGCCCGTACGCACGAGCTGCTCGACGCGGCCTACGCGCAGGGCGTCCGCTATTTCGACGTCGCCCGCTCCTACGGCCGCTCCGAGGAGTTCCTCGCCGACTGGCTGACCGCCCGGCCGGAGGTCCGCGACGTCGTCGTCGGGAGCAAGTGGGGATACACCTACACCGCCGACTGGAGCGTCGACGCCGAGGCCCACGAGGTCAAGGACCACACCCTCGCCACGTTCGACCGGCAGCGCGCCGAGACCGGCGCCCTGCTGGGTGACCGGCTCGACCTCTACCAGATCCACTCGGTGACCCCCGACAGCCCGGCCCTCACCGACAAGGAACTCCACGCCCGGCTCGCCGAGCTCGCCGCCGGCGGGGTCAGTGTCGGCCTCTCCACCAGCGGACCGGCCCAGGCCGACGCGATCCGGGCCGCCCTCACCGTCACGGTGGACGGTGAACCCCTCTTCCGTACGGTCCAGGCCACGTACAACGCGCTGGAGACCTCGGCCGGGCCGGCGCTCGCCGAGGCCCATGCAGCGGGGCTCACCGTCATCGTCAAGGAAGCCATGGCCAACGGCCGGCTCGCGGGTACGGAGGCTCCCGCCGTGATGCGGGAGATCGGCGCCGAGGAGGGGCTGGGCAGCGACGCGGTCGCACTGGCGCTGGTGCTGCACCAGCCCTGGGCCGGGGTGGTGCTCTCCGGTGCGGCGACCGTCGGCCAGCTCGCCGGCAACCTCCACGCGGCCGTCCTCGGCCTCGACGAGGAGCGCAGGGCCGGGCTGGACGCGCTGGTGGAGGAGCCGGAGGCGTACTGGCGGCACCGCGCGTCGCTCCCGTGGAGCTGATCCCTTCCCGCACTCCTGTCACAGCCGACCGTTCCCGTACGTCAGGGTGGTGACGGCACACGACGCAGGAGGACGGCTGTGGACGGCAACGAGTTCCTGGCGGCACGCTTCGAGGAGAACAGGGACCGTCTCAAGGCGGTGGCCCACCGGATGCTCGGCTCCGACAGCGAGGCGGAGGACGCCGTCCAGGAGGCCTGGATCCGCCTCGGCCGCTCCGACAGCGTGGCGATCGGCAACCTGGGCGGCTGGCTGACCACCGTGGTCGGCCGGGTCTGCCTGGACATCCTGCGCTCGCGCCGCTCCCGCCGCGAGGAACCCCTGGAGACCGGTGCGCCGGACCCGAACGGGCCCGGCCGGGTCCTCGGCCCGCAGCCCGGCGCCGACCCGGAGCAGCAGGCGCTGATCGCGGACTCGGTGGGCCTCGCGCTGCTCGTCGTGCTCGAAACACTGGACCCGGCCGAGCGCCTGGCCTTCGTGTACGCGGTGCCGCGAACGTGGCCCGGCAGGCGCTCATGTT
Organism: Streptomyces sp. NPDC002809; assembly: GCF_040295435.1. NCBI lineage: Bacteria > Bacillati > Actinomycetota > Actinomycetes > Kitasatosporales > Streptomycetaceae > Streptomyces > Streptomyces sp. NPDC002809. The sequence goes on along the minus strand of NZ_JBEOVJ010000021.1, from coordinate 23,678 downwards.
CGCCCCGTTCGCCCGGTCGGCACAGTTCGCACCGGTCGACGGTGCTCCGGCCGTCGTCTCGACGGGGGAGGGGCAGCACTTCTCGGTCGTGCGGTTCACGATCGAGCGCGGAAAGGTCGTCGAGCTTTTCGTGATCAACGAGCCCGGGCAGTTGCCCGGGCTCGACCTGATCCTCCTCGACGGATGAGCGGAACCGGCGGGGGCAGGGGTCAGCCGCTGCCCCGTCCGTCCGCCCACGCGGCCAGCGCGTCGAAGTCGGGCCGCTCCAGCCCGACCCGCGGATCGATCTGCAGCAGCAGGCTCTCCGCGCCCGTCCCGTGTTCCCCGACCCATGCCCGGTCCCGCTCGGTGATCTCGTCGTCGACCCACGCGAACGGCCGCCCGGCCGCGTACTCCACGACGTACTGCGTCTTCCAGTACGTCCCGGCCGGTGCGGCACCGTGCATGTCCGGCCAGTCGATGTAGGGGAGAGGGGGCAGCCCGAGATGCGGCCCGATCCACTCGTTGGCCTCGTCCTTCCAGGTGGTCGCCCAGATCAGCTCGTAGCGGCCGGCCAGCGCGAGCAGTTCCTCGCCGTGCCGGGGGTCGAGCAGAACGGGCAGCGCCGGGCCGGCGGTCCACCCTGTCGGCCGCATGAGGTGCCTGGTGTATCCCTCCGGCGTGCGGCGTCGGGAGAGTGCTGCGTACGGATTGAGCGGGCCGTCGATGTCGATCAGCAGCAGCGGCTTCATGCCGACATGCTCCTCCGCTCCCGACGCGCGGCGCGAGCCGATTTCCGGTGAGACATTGATGTCTCAAATGGGTTAGTGTCGTCTCATGACTCTTGATCGTGAGCAGGTGCTGCGCAGCGCCGCCGCCCTGCTGACCCGAAAATCGACGGCCACCATGGACGAGGTCGCCAAAGCCGCCGGCATCGGTCGGGCCACCCTGCACCGGCACTTCGCCGGACGGGACGCCCTGGTCAGGGCGTTGGAGGAGCTGGGGATCCAGGAGTTCGGAGCAGCCCTCGACGCCGCGGTGCTGGACGAGGGGACGTCGGACGAGGCACTGCGCCGTTTCGTCGCCGCGATCGAGCCGAGCGCCGGGCTGCTCTCCTTCCTCGTGACCGAGAATCAGCTCTTCGAGGGTGATGAGCAGAACGACGGCTGGGACCGGCTGGACGCCCGGGTGGCCGCGTTCTTCCGGCGCGGCCAGGAGCGCGGCGAGATCCGCATCGACCTGACGCCGGCCTGGCTCACCGAAGCGCTCTACGGGCTCATCAGCAGCGCCGCGTGGGCCGTTCAGGCGGGCCGGGTGGCCGGACAGGACTTCCCGTACATGATCGTCGAGTTGCTGCTCGGCGGCGCACGCCGGAGCGTGGAGCAATGAGCAGCGTCGAACAGCACCCGGAGCCCGCGCCCGAGCTGTACCGCCCCGGGCGGTGGATCGCGCTGTCCGTGCTCGTGCTCGCGGTGCTGCTGGTGGCCATCGACGCCACCGTGCTGGGCCTCGCGACCCCGTTCCTCAGCGAGGACCTCGAACCGACCGGCACCCAGCTGCTCTGGATCGGCGACGTCTACTCCTTCGTCATCGCCGGGCTCCTGGTCTCGATGGGCAGTCTCGGCGACCGCATCGGCCGCAAGAAGCTGCTGCTGTGCGGTGCCACCGCCTTCGGCGCGGTCTCGGTGCTCAACGCGTACGCGCACACGCCCGAGATGATGATCCTGGCGCGGGCCCTGCTGGGCGTGGCGGGCGCCACCCTGATGCCGTCCACCCTCGCCCTGATCCGCAACCTCTTCCACGACGCCCGCGAGCGGAGTCTGGCCATCGGCATCTGGGGAGCGATGGCCTCGGCCGGTGCGGCGGTCGGGCCCGTCGTCGGCGGATTCCTCCTGGAGCACTTCTGGTGGGGCTCGGTCTTCCTGATCAACGTGCCGGTCATGGCGGTACTCGTCGTGGTCGGGATCAAGATGATCCCCGAGTCCAAGAATCCTGCTCCCGGACCGTGGGACCTGCTGAGCGTGGTGCTCTCGCTGGTCGGCATGATCGGGGTCGTCTACGCCATCAAGGAGCTCGCCGCGCACGGCGGAAGCTGGGAGGTCGCCCTCTCGGGCCTCGGCGGACTGGCGTTGCTCGTCTGGTTCGTACGCCGGCAGTTCCGGCTCCCCGCCCCGCTGCTCGACATGCGGCTCTTCCACCACCGGGGATTCTCCGGCGCGGTGCTCGCCGACCTGCTGACCATCCTCGGCCTCTCCGGCCTGGTCTTCTTCCTCTCCCAGTTCCTGCAACTGGTCCAGGGACGCGGACCGCTGGAGGCCGGGCTCGCCGAACTTCCCGCGGCGGTCGGCGCGGTCACGGCGGGTCTGCTGGCGGGGACCACCGCCCGCCGCTACTCCGTACGCGTCGTGGTGACCGGCGGCCTCGCCGGCATCGGCCTGTCGCTGGCCGCGGTTTCCGCCGTCCACAAGGACACCGCCTATCCGCTGATCGGCGCGCTCCTGCTGGTCGTCGGCGTGGGGGCGGGCTTCGCCTTCACGGTCACCTCCGACGTGATCCTCTCCAGCGTTCCGAAGGAGCACGCCGGCTCCGCCTCCGCGGTCTCGGAGACGGCGTACGAGCTGGGAGCCGCCCTCGGCATCGCCCTGCTCGGCTCCATCGTCACCGGGGTGTACCAGGGCTTCAACGCCCCCGCCGGAACTCCGCCCGACATCGCGGCGGCCGCCCACGAGTCCCTGGGCGGCGCGGTCGAGGCGGCCGAGGCGCTGCCCGAACCGGAGGCGACGACCCTGGTCTCCGCCGCCCAGGACGCCTTTGTCGACGGGCTGGGGGCCGCCTCGGCCATCGGCGCGGTCGTGCTGATGGCGACGGCGGTCGCCGCCTGGTTCCTGCTGCGCGGCCAGGAGCTGGAGGAAGGCATCGTGCACGACTGATGCGGGCATGCGGAAGGGCCCGTACCGCCAACCGGGGTACGGGCCCTTCTCGTCGTTCCGTGCCGTCGCGCCCAGGCTCAGGCGGCCTTGGCCTTCGTCGCATACATGTCGACGTACTCCTGGCCGGACAGCCGCATCACCTCGGCCATCACGGAGTCCGTCACCGCCCGCAGCACATAGCGGTCGCGGTCCATGCCCTCGTAGCGCGAGAACTCCATCGCCTCACCGAAGCGGACCGTGACCTTGCCGGGCCGCGGCAGTCCGGCACCGCCCGGCTGCAGCTTGTCCGTACCGATCATCGCGAACGGCACCACCGGGGCACCCGTCATCAGCGTCAGCCGCGCGATGCCCGTACGGCCCCGGTAGAGGCGGCCGTCGGGGGAGCGGGTGCCCTCCGGGTAGATCGCGAAGGCCTTGCCCTCCTCCAGCACCCGGCGGCCCGTCATCAGCGCCGCGACACCGCCCCGGCCGCCGTCCCGGTCCACCGGGATCATGCCGCTGCCGGTGAAGAACCAGGCCATCAGACGGCCCTTGAGACCCTTGCCGGTCACGTACTCGTCCTTGCCGATGTAGAACACCGGCCGGTCGCAGCAGATCGGCATGATCATCGAGTCGATGAACGTCAGATGGTTGCCCGCGAGAATCACCGGCCCGGTCCCCGGAATGTTCTGGGCGCCTTCCACCTGGGGGCGGAACAGCAGACGCAGGATCGGTCCGAGCACTGCCTTGATGAGTGCGAGTCGGGACAACGGTTCCTCCGGTGTAGTGGCCGGGCCGGCCGAGGCGACGAATGGAGAGGGTCCATGCAGGTGAGGACGATACTCGCGGGTACTCGCTGATCGCACATCGGGTTCACTCAGCGGATACGCAGTGTTGACGTGTGTTTGCGCCATGTTCGTCCAGATGGCGCCGTCCGGACCGCACCGCTGCCTACGCTCGGTCCTCGCCCGACAGGTGCCGGACATCATATGCGAGGAGTATTCATGACAGAGCGTGCGCAGGCCGGTCCCGGACGACGGACCGTCATGGGCGTGGGCGCCGCAGTACTCGGCACCGCGGCCCTCGGTGTCACCGGAACGGCGCAGGCGGCAGGGAAGTCCGAGGGCGCGTCCGCCGGGCATGGCGGCCACCGCCTCGACCTGCCGGTGCCGACCGTCATCGGCCACCGCGGTACCAGCGGCTACCGTCCCGAGCACACGCTCGGCTCCTACCAGCTGGCTCTCGACATGGGCGCGCACATCATCGAGCAGGACCTGGTGCCGACCAGGGACGGCCATCTCGTATGCCGCCACGAGAACGACATCACCGCCACCACCGATGTCTCCGCCCACCCCGAGTTCGCGAGCCGCCGGACGACGAAGACGGTCGACGGCATCGCTCTGACCGGCTGGTTCACGGAGGACTTCACCCTCGCCGAGCTGAAGACACTGCGGGCCAAGGAGCGCATCCCCGGCAACCGCCAGAAGAACACGCTGTACGACGGCCGCTGGGAGGTCCCCACCTTCGAAGAGGTCCTGCGCTGGGCCGACCGTGAGGGCCGCAAGCGCGGAAAGCCCGTCTGGCTGTACGTCGAGACCAAGCACCCCACCTACTTCCGCGGCCTGGGCCTCGGCCTGGAGGAGCCGCTGGCCAAGCTGCTGCGCCGCTACAACCGGCACCGCGCGCAGTCGACGCTCATCCTCCAGTCCTTCGAACCCGGCAGCATCCAGCGGCTGTCGAAGCTCGTCGCCACCCCGCGCGTCGTGCTGCTCTCGGGCGCGGGGTCCAAGCCCTGGGACTTCGTCGCATCCGGCGACCCGCGCACCACCGACGACCTGGTGAAGCCCGCCGGCCTGCAGTGGATGGCGTCCTTCGCCCAGGGCATCGGTCCCACCCTGGACCTGGTCATCCCCAAGGACGGCTCGGGCCGGCTCACCACGCCCACCACGCTGGTGCGGGACGCGCACGCGCAGGGCCTGATCCTGCACCCGTACACGATGCGCAACGAGAACACCTTCCTGCCCGCAGACTTCCGCCGGGGCACGGACCCCAACGCCTACGGCGACGCCTTCGGCGCCTTCGCGGCGTACTTCGCCACGGGAATCGACGGGATCTTCTCCGACAACCCGGACACGGCGCTGCTCGCGGCGGCGGACTTCGCCGGCGAGTAGCGGCGTCAGCACCCGACCGGGGCGTGCCCCGGTCGGGTGGTCCCGGCAGGTTCGGCAACCGCCGGCCGGCACAGCGGGTCGGGTGGGGACGTGACGCTTATCGATCTTCCTCAGGCCCTGCCCGTCCCGGGCGCGACCGCCGTCGTCCGCACGCTCCGTCCACTGGTCAGAGCCGAGGCGACGGCGGAGGCCGCGGCATCCGCCACCGGTGCGGCGGTCGACCCCGCCGATCTCGAACAGACCGTCTGGCTACGGCTGCTGGAGCGGCTGGTGGACCAGGGGCTGCCCGCGGACCCCGCCCGGTGGGTGCGGGACACCGTCAGGGCGGAGGCCCGCCGGGCCCGCCGCACCGCCCGGCGTGAGCGGCCCTACCGCGACGAGGCCGCAGCCGACCTCTCCGGCTGCCCGGAGCGGGCCGCCCTCGGCGCCGACCAACGCCGGGTGCTGCACGCCGCCGTGGACCGGCTGTCGGACTCCTGCGCTCGCTTACTGCGCGCGCTCCTCGCCCCGGGCGATCCCACCTACCGGGAAATCGCAGGGGAGTTGGGTATGTCACAGGGGAGTTTGGGCCCGATGCGTTCCCGATGCCTTGGATGTCTGCGCAGAATGCTCGCGGCGGAGGTTGTAGCTCCTGAACTGCGGGGAAAGGAGCGGTAGACAACCGGCGGATCAGGTGAGCGAGAGGCATGCGCAGATGGGCATGAGCGTGATCATCTCGGCGGCGAAGGCACAGGACGCCGAGCAGGTCTTGAAACTCCAGTACCTCTGTTTTCAGAGCGAGGCGGAGTTGTACGGGAACTACCGGATCGACCCCCTCGTCCAGACCCTCGACTCGGTACGCGCCGAAATCGCCACGAACCTGGTGTTCGTGGCGCGGCTCGGCGAGGAAGTCGTCGGTTCGGTACGCGGCGCCGCGGACCAGGACGGCACCGGACAGATCGGGAGGCTCTGCGTCCACCCCCGGCTCCAGGGGCACGGGCTCGGCGCCCGCCTGCTGGGCGCGGCGGAGGCAGGACTCACCGACCAGCGGTCGGCCACTCGCTTCCGGCTGCACACCGGGCACCGGAGCGAAAGCAATCTGCGGCTCTACCGGCGCGCGGGCTACGCCCCTGTCGGCAACGCCACCGGTCAGGACGGCGTCCGGATGATCCTCCTGGAGAAGGAGGCCTCGGCGACCGCCTACGTGGCGAGTGCCTGAGGACCGTCCCGCTCAGGTGACGAGTGCCTGAGGGCCGTCCCGCCGGGAATCGCGAAACGGTCCTCAGGGCCTCTCGCCCGCCCGCGAGCGGCGCAGCCACATCATCCCGGTGACCGGAAGGATCACCGGGATGAACAGGTAGTCCCGGCCGAAGGACGACCAGACCGTGGCGTCCGGGAATGCCGAGGGCTCGATCAGCGTCCACGTACCCACGATCAGCACCCCGGCGAGCTCGGCGGCGCAGCACACCAGCGCCGTCCGGCGCGCCCTCTCGCCCCCGCGCACCAGCGAGTAGGTGATGAAGCCGTAGACGGCCGCGGCGGAGGCCGACAGCACATAGGCCAGGGGGGCCTTCCCGAAGTGCAGGATCATCTCGACGATCGCGCGGGACGCCGCCGCCACGGTGAACACGCCGTAGAACCAGACCAGTACCCGCCCCGGACCGGTGCCCAGGTCGAAGGGCTGCTTCTCGGCGTCGGTCGCTGCGGGGGTGCGATCGGTGTCGGTCACGGTCAGTTTCCCCAGATGTCGTAGAGCCGTACTTCGAGAACGGCCAGCACGACCGCGCCCGCCGCCACCGTCACCGAACCCCACCGGGTCCGCTCGCTCAGCGACAGGAAACCGGCCGCCGGTACGGCGAGGAACGCCCCGATCAGATACGCGATGAAGATGGTCATGCCCTGCTCCGGCCGCTCGCCGCGGGCCATCTGCACGATCCCCACCACCAGCTGGGCCAGCGCCAGCAGCGAGACCACGGCCATTCCGATGAAGTGCCAGTCCTTGGTCGGCTGGTCCCGGGAGGCGGCGAATCCGCACCAGGCGGCGAGGGCCAGTGCGGCCACGCCGACCGCGATCGTCAGGGCGTCAAGCATGAGCCGAGGGTATTACGGGCCGCGGGGGCCGCTGCGTGCGCCCCCGTGCCCGCACGTGGCCGCCGGTGGGAACGAGGGCCCGTGACCGGGCCGCGCGGGCCGGCGATCGTGGCCTTGGCCACACACGTATGCGTCCCCGGCCGGTGAAGGGCGGACTGGTGGAAGGCTCGCCCCTCGCATCGATGCAGGTCACGACGGTATGGCCGGAGCTCTCCACGATCCGTCGGTTCCGGGCCCCGCGCCATCCACGGCTGTCCGCTATCCGGACAGTCGGTCCGGCGGGAACCTCACGTCTGTTTTACTTGGCGCATGACCACGACGAGCAGCCGCACCCTTGCGACCGAGGCGATCACGACGCCCGGTGCTCGTTGTATGTGTCGAATGCGCGCCTTCTGAGGGCCCACGCCTGAGCCTCGCGCCCCGAAGCGAGACCGAGCCCGAGCCGTCCGCACCCAGCGGAACGCGCCTCCCTGCACGCTGCCCCGCGGCCATCGCCGCGTACCGGCCGTGCCGGGAACCCCCGCTCGGAACGTCCGATCGAAACGTCCGGACAGTCTCACCGGACGAATGCCCCGTGCCCGGCGGACACCGCGCCGCGCACTCGACAGTGACGGAAACCCTGTGATCACCACTACGGGCCTCACGAAGGTCTACCAGTCGCGCGACCGTGAGGTCACCGCCCTGGACGGCGTCGACCTGCACGTCCGTGAGGGCGAGGTGTACGGCGTCATCGGGCAGAGCGGCGCCGGTAAATCCTCCCTCATCCGCTGCGTCAACCTGCTGGAGCGCCCCACCTCCGGCACCGTGACCGTGGCAGGCCAGGACCTCACCGCTCTCGCGGGCCGCGGTCGCCGGGCCGGCAAGGAACTGCGCGAGGCACGCAGCCGCATCGGCATGGTCTTCCAGCACTTCAACCTGCTGGCCTCCCGCACGGTCCAGGGCAACGTGGAGCTCCCACTGGAGATCCTCGGGGTCACCGGCCGCGAACGGTCCCGCAAGGCGCTCGAACTCCTCGACCTGGTCGGCCTCGCCGACAAGGCCAAGGCCTATCCGGGGCAGCTCTCCGGCGGCCAGAAGCAGCGCGTCGGTATCGCCCGCGCACTCGCCGGCGACCCCAAGGTGCTGCTCTCCGACGAAGCGACCTCGGCCCTGGACCCCGAGACCACCCGCTCCATCCTCCAACTGCTGCGCGACCTCAACCAGCAGCTCGGTCTCACCGTCCTGCTCATCACGCACGAGATGGACGTCGTCAAGACGATCTGCGACTCCGCCGCGCTGATGCAGAAGGGGCGCATCGTCGAGTCCGGAACCGTCGGCGACCTGCTCGCCACCCCCGGCTCCGAACTGGCCCACGAGCTGTTCCCCGTCGGGGGCACCGCCTCCGGCCCCGACCGCACGGTCGTCGACGTCACCTTCCACGGTGACGCGGCCGGCCGGCCGGTTATCTCCCAGCTCTCCCGTACGTACAACATCGACATCTCGATCCTGGGTGCCGCGATGGACACCGTCGGCGGCAAGCAGATCGGCCGGATGCGCATCGAGCTGCCCGGCCGGTTCGAGGAGAACGTCGTCCCGATCGGGTTCCTGCGCGAGCAGGGCCTGCAGGCCGAGGTCGTCGAGGCCGAACCCGTCGTCATCCCCGCACCGCTCACCAAGGAGGTGGCGAAGTGACCTGGTCCGAAATGCAGCCGCTGCTCACGCAGGGCACCGTCGACACCCTCTACATGGTCCTGTGGTCCGCGGCCGTCACCGTTCTGGTCGGACTGCCGCTCGGCGTTCTGCTCGTCCTCACCGACAAGGGCGGACTGCTGCAGAACACCCCGGTGAACAAGGTCATCGGTGTGATCGTGAACATCGGCCGCTCGCTGCCGTTCATCATCCTGCTGATCGCCCTGATCCCCTTCACCACCTGGGTCGTCGGCACCTTCATCGGGCCGACCGCGATGATCGTGCCGCTCGCCGTGGGCGCCATCCCGTTCTTCGCCCGGCTCGTCGAGACGGCCGTGCGCGAGGTCGACCACGGGCTCGTCGAAGCCGTTCAGTCCATGGGCGGCTCCATCCCCACGATCGTCCGCAAGGTCCTGCTGCCGCAGGCCCTGCCGTCCCTCGTCTCCGGCGTCACCACCACCGTCATCGTGCTCATCGGCTACTCCGCGATGGCCGGAGCGGTCGGCGGCGAAGGGCTCGGCTCCAAGGCCGTCACCTACGGATTCCAGCGCTTCGACAACCAGTTCATGCTCATCACCGTCGCGCTCCTGATCGTCATCGTGACCGTGATCCAGCTGATCGGCGACGGAGCCGTACGCCTGCTGGCCCGCCGCGGCCGCACCACCTCCTGAGACTTCCCTCCTCCACAAGCCCGCACTCCTTGTCCGGGCGCACCACCATCACCACCGAAAGAGGCACTCTTCGTGCGTAAGAACATCAAGATCACCGCAGCTGCCGCCGCCACCGCCGCTCTCGCCTTCGGCCTGACCGCCTGCGGCACGGACTCCGACCCGGCGTCGAAGTCCGGGAGCGGCGCCGGCGCCGACACCTCCAAGGCCCTCGTCGTCGCGGCGTCCCCGACGCCGCACGCCGACATCCTGGACTTCGTCAAGAAGAACCTGGCGGAGAAGGCGGGCCTCAAGCTGGAGGTCAAGGAGTTCACGGACTACGTCCTGCCGAACACCGCCACCGAGACCGGCCAGGTCGACGCCAACTTCTTCCAGCACCAGCCCTACCTGGACGACTTCAACAAGAAGAACAGCACCCACCTGGTCTCCGTCGGCACCGTCCACCTGGAGCCCCTCGGCCTCTACTCCAAGAAGGTCAAGGACCTGGGCGACATCAAGTCCGGCCAGACCATCGCCGTCCCCAACGACACCACCAACGAGGGCCGCGCGCTCCAGCTCCTCGCCGAGAACGGCCTGATCACCCTCAAGGACGGCGTCGGCACCAGCGCCAAGCTGAGCGACATCACCGACAAGAAGGGCCTGGAGTTCAAGGAGCTGGAGGCCGCAACCGTCCCCCGCGCCCTGAACGACGTGGACGCCGCGGTCATCAACGGCAACTACGCCATCGAGGCCGACCTCAAGCCCGCCAAGGACGCCCTGGTGCTGGAGAAGGCCGACGGCAACCCGTACGCCAACATCATCGCCGTGAAGAAGGGCAACGAGAAGGACGCCCGCGTGGAGAAGCTGGTGAAGCTCCTCCACTCCGACGAGGTCAAGAAGTTCATCGAGGACAGCTACCAGGGCTCGGTCATCCCGGCCTTCGGAACCGCAGCCAAGTCCTGACCCCGGCACGGCACTTGTCCGACGAGCCCCGCACACCCCGCCCGGGTGCGCGGGGCTCCGCCGTGCCGACCCGGCCATGCACAAGCTCCGCCCGATGCTGCATGCTGTGCCTTTACACGGTCTTCGGCATGGAGCTGCGCATGACTTCCACCTTTCCGGACATCTCCATCAGCACGGACCGGTTGGTGCTGCGCCCGTTCGACATGGCTGACATCCCCGCGTACATCGAGATGATGAACGACGAACTCGTCGTCGCCTGGACCGAGGCACCCCACCCCTACACCCAGGTGGACGCCGAGCGCTGGGTCCGCAGGATCGCCCCCGCGCAGCGGACCAAGGGTGACGGCATCGTGCTCGCCGTCACCGAGTTCCTCACCCAGCGCCTCGTCGGCTCGGTCCGGCTGCGCAACACCGACTGGCGCACCCGCGCCACCGAGGCCGCCTACATCACCGCCCCGTGGGCGCGCGGCGAGGGCTACGCCACCGAGTCGGTCCTGGCCCTGGCCCAGTGGCTCTTCCGCGACCAGGCCTTCGAGCGCATCGAGCTGCGCACCGCCGCCGACAACACCGCCTCCCAGCAGGTCGCGCAGAAGCTCGGCTGCATCAGCGAGGGAGTGCTGCGCAACGCCCGCATAGCCCGCTCACAGACCGAGGACGGAGGATGGACCGACATCAGGACCGATCTGATCGTCTGGGGCCTCCTCCCCGAAGACCTCGAAGGGGTCGCCGAAGAGCTCGCCGACGCCGGTGGCTACGGCACCTACAACGACTGGAACTGAGAGCATCCGACTCCCGGGGCACCGGCACCGCGCTGGTCCGGACCAGGTAGCCTCACCCTGCCCGCCCCAGGGCAACCAGCCCCACCTGCGACAACTCCAGGAGACTGACGACAGATGGCCGACCGGGTCACAGTGATCGGCTGGGACGGCTCGCCACTGACCAGAGCGGCCACGGCGGCGCTCTCGGCCGCCACCCTTGTCGCCGGCGCCGCCCACCACCTCGCGCTGCCCGAAGTCCCCCACGGCGCGGAGCGGATCCGTCTCGGCTCCGTCGACCTCGCGGCCCGCCGGATCGCCGGCCACCGCGGCAGCGCCGTGGTCCTCGCCGACGGGGACCCCGGATTCTTCGGTGTCGTCCGCACGCTGCGCGCACCCGAGCACGGCCTCGAAGTCGAAGTGGTGCCCGCGGTCTCCTCCGTCGCCACCGCCTTCGCCCGCGCCGGCATGCCGTGGGAGGACGCCCAGACGGTCGTCGCCCACCCCCGCACCCTGCGCCGCGCCGTGAACGTCTGCCGCGCCCACCACAAGGTCGCCGTCCTCACCTCGCCCGGTGCGGGACCCGCCGAGCTCGCCCTCCTGCTCGAAGGCGTCCACCGCACCTTCGTCATCTGCGAGGAACTCGGCACCGACCGCGAACAGGTCACCGTCGTCACCTCGGACGCCGCCGCCGACCACGTCTGGCGCGACCCCAACGTCGTCATCGTCATCGGCGGAGGCCCCGAGCAGCGGGCCGAAGGCGCCTGGATCGCCGGCCGGCATCCCGCCTACCCCCAGGGCGTACGAGGCTGGGCGCTGCCCGCCGACGCCTACCGGGGCGCCGCGACGGACGCCCGGGGCGAGAGCGGCGAGGGCGAGGCGCCCGGTCTCCGCGCCGCCCAACTCGCCCATCTAGGGCCCCGGACCGGCGACCTGCTCTGGGACATCGGTTCCGGCAGCGGCGCCCTGGCCGTGGAGGCAGCCCGCTTCGGTGCGGCGGTCCTGGCCGTCGACAGCGACCCGGACGCCTGCGCCCGGACCACCGCGGCCGCCCGGGCCTTCGGGGTCCAGCTCCAGGTCGTCGAGGGCCGGGCCCCGCACGTGCTGGAACGGCTGCCCGAGCCCGACGTGGTCCGGATCGGCGGCGGCGGCGCCCCGGTCGTCATCGCCGTCGCGGACCGCAGGCCCGAGCGGATCGTGACGCACGCGTCGACCCGGGACGAGGCGGAGGCGCTGGGCGCGGCTCTCACGGAGAACGGATATACGGTCGCCTGCTCCCTCCTCCAGTCCGTCGAACTCGACACGGCCGCATGGTCGGAGCGCGAACGCACGGTCGTCTTCCTGCTTTCCGCACTGCGTTCGGACCTTGCCCCCTGACCCGGTCGGCATGCGGTGCGAGGTAGGCTGGCCGATCGTTGCACCGCGCCCGGACGTTCGTCGCTTCGTTCGTCAATGTCCGGAAAAGGGGACTGTTTTGGCCCCGGTTGTGGTACGGCAGGACCGGGGGACGCGCAACGTGGCGCAGTCCACAGCGAGCCGTGGCGAAATGAACTGCCGCGGCGGCGAACGGCCGCGAGAATGCAGTATGTCCGCGACCGACTCGTGCCGCGCGGCGCGCCCGCTCGTCCCAAGGGACGAGCACCGGCGTGCCGTGTTCGGGCGTCCCGGGCGAAGGGCCGAAGGAGCACTGACGATGGGCGAGGGGTACGCATGAGTGACACCGGCCAGATCCCGGGCGAGGGACTGCCGGAGAACGCAGGCATGGTGGAGCAGACGGGCATCCCCGCCCCGGACGCTTACACCTTCCTCGACCCCTCCGAGCATGCGTCCGAGGACGACGACCTCCTGCTGATGCCGAGCCCCCAGGGAGCCTGGAGCGAACCCCAGACCGGCCAGGCCCCGCTGACGGAGCAGGGTGGCGGATTCCAGCCCGGCCATGTTCCGCAGTCGCAGAACATGTCGCAGGGCGTCGGCGGGGCGCAGGTCCCGGCCCAGTTCCAGGAGCAGGTCCCGGCGTACGCCGTGCAGCGGGCCGGCGCCGAGTCGCTCCACGAGAGCGGCCAGGGAACCCACGAGTCCGGTGGCCGCAACTCCGGGCATGTCGACCTCGGCGGTGTGCGTATCCCGTCGCCCGTCCCCGCACCGGCGCAGGCCCAGGTTCCTGTGGCCCAGGCGCCCGTGCGCCGTCCGCTGCACCGCGGCCCGGCCTCCGAATCCGGCCCCTCCTACGGTGGTACCTCCGGAGGCGTGGTCCGTTCGCTGGCCGACCGGGGCCCGGCGGGTACGCCGCAGCCGCAGGCCCAGCCCCAGATGCAGGCTGCCGTTCAGGCGCCCGCACGGCACGCCGGTCCGGCCACCGCCGAACCCGAGTACTTCGAGCTGCCGGCCGACGAGGTGGCCGCGCTCCCGGGACCGCAGCTCGGCGAGATCCCGCCGCAGGGTGCGGGCCAGTGGGCGGCCCAGGCGCCGCAGCAGGCCGCCGTGCCGGTCGCGGACGCGGCTGCTGCCCCGGACGCCGTGGAGGCGGAGCCGTCGGCGCCGGAGGTGACGGCAGCAGAAACGGTCGTCCCGGAGCCGGCCGTTGCGGAAGCGGTGGCCGAGGCGCCCGTGGCCGAGGCGCGGGCGGAGGAGCCCGCACAGCCCGTCGAGCCGGTAGCCGTCGAGCCCGTGACCGTCGTGGCCGCGGAGCCGGCCGAGGCGCCCGAGGAGGCCCCTCGGGCCGAGGTCGTGGCGGAAGCCGCACCCGTGCACGTGGCACCGGCCGAGGCCGAGCCTGCCGAAGCCGTCGCGTCGCCCGAGGCCGTGGCCCCGGTCGAGGCCGTACCCGTCGAGGAGCCGGCCGCCGAAGCCGTGCCTGCCGAGACCACGCCCGTTGAGGCCGCGCCCGTTGAGGAGCCGGCCGTCGAAGCCCCGCTCGCCGCGGCCGTGCCTGCCGAGGCCGGTCCCGCCGCGGAAGCGCAGGCCGAGGCAGTGCCCGCAGACGTCGCGGCAGCCGTACAGCCGCCGGTGGAGCCGGTACCCGACGGTGCGTCCCTGGGTCGCTTCGTGCCCGTGGCGGGCTCGCTGCCGACCACACCCCACCTGGCCCCGACGCCTGTGGCCGAGCCGGTGGCCGTCGAGCCCGTGACCGCAGTGGCGGAGTCCGGGACGGCCGATGCGGCCGAGGAAGCGGTGGCGGTCCTCGGGACCACCACCTCGGAGCCCGTGTTCGTGGCCGAAGCGGAGACGGGACCCGAGGTCATCGAGACCCCGGACCTCACGGACAGCCATCCGGAACCCGTGCAGCCCGTGGCCCCCGAGCCAGTGGCCTCGGCCCCCGAGCCCGTGGAGACCGCCCCGGCCGCCGCTCCCGCAACGGCCGTCGAGCCCGAAGGCTCCGACGCCCCGGCCCCGGAGGCCGAAGAGGCGCCCGTCGCCGCGCCGCCCGCCCCCGGCTACGACGACGCCGAGCGCGAGGCCGTACTCCGGGTCATGCGCGAGCGCCGCGACATCCGCAACGGCTTCCGCAGCGACCCCATCCCGCACGAGGTGCTCCTGCGGGTCCTGGAGGCCGCCCACACGGCGCCCAGTGTCGGGCACTCCCAGCCCTGGGACTTCGTCGTCATCCGTTCTGCCGAGACCCGCCGCTCCATGCACGAACTGGCGCAGCGCCAGCGCGAGGCGTACGCGAAGTCGCTCCCCAAGGCGCGGGCGAAGCAGTTCAAGGAACTGAAGATCGAGGCGATCGTCGACACCCCGGTCAACATCGTCGTCACGGCCGACCCCACCCGCGGCGGCCGCCACACCCTCGGCCGGCACACCCAGCCGCAAATGGCCCCGTACTCCTCGGCGCTCGCCGTCGAGAACCTCTGGCTCGCCGCACGTGCCGAAGGCCTCGGCGTCGGCTGGGTCAGCTTCTTCGACGAGCGTGAGATGGTCCGTGCCCTGGGCCTTCCCGAGCACCTCGAAGTCGTGGCGTACCTCTGTGTCGGCTATGTCGACGAGTTCCCGGAGGAGCCGGAGCTGATGCAGGCGGGCTGGTCCAAGCGGCGCCCGTTGTCCTGGGTGGTCCACGAGGAGACGTACGGCCGCCGTGCCCTGCCCGGCGAGGAGCCGCACGACCTCCTCCAGGAGACCATCTCCAGCATCCGTCCACTGGATGCCAAGGCGCTCGGCGAGGCGTGGGAGCGCCAGAAGCGGATGACCAAGCCGGCCGGTGCGCTCGGCATGCTGGAGATCATCTCGGCCCAGCTCTCCGGGCTCTCCCGGATGTGCCCGCCGCCCATCCCGGAGCCCGCGGCCGTCGCGATCTTCGCGGGCGACCACGGCGTGCACGCCCAGGGCGTCACGGCCTGGCCGCAGGAGGTCACCGGCCAGATGGTCGCCAACTTCCTCGGCGGCGGCGCGGTCTGCAATGCCTTCGCGGCCCAGGTCGGTGCCGAGGTGTGCGTCGTCGACGTCGGCGTGGCCTCGGAGCTGCCCGCGACCCCCGGCCTGCTGCCCCGCAAGGTGCGCGCCGGAACGGCGGACTTCACCACGGGCCCCGCGCTCACCCGCGAGGAGGTCCTGGCCGCGATCGAGGTCGGCATCGAGACCGCCCGCGATCTGGTCGCAGCAGGCAACAAGGGCCTGCTGACCGGCGAGATGGGCATCGCCAACACCACGGCATCGGCCGCCCTGATCTGTGTGTACACGGGGATGGACCCGGCCGAGGTGACCGGCCGCGGCACCGGTATCAACGACGAGATGCACGCCCGCAAGGTCGATGTGGTGCGCCGCGCCCTCGATCTGCACCAGCCGGATCCGGCCGACCCGATCGGAGTGCTGGCGGCCGTGGGCGGCCTGGAGCACGCCGCGATGGCCGGGTTCCTGCTCGGCGGGGCCTCGCTCCGCACACCGGTCATCCTCGACGGCGTGAGCGCGGGAGCGGCGGCCCTGGTCGCACGCGCCATCGCGCCGGAGGCCCTGGCCGCCTGCATCGCGGGCCACCGCAGCGCCGAGCCCGGCCACGTCGCCGCGCTCAACAAGCTGGGCCTGCGCCCGCTGGTCGACCTCGACCTCCGCCTCGGCGAGGGCACGGGCGCGCTGCTGGCGCTGCCGATCGTGCAGAGCGCGGCCCGTGCGATGCACGAGGTGGCGACGTTCGACTCGGCAGGCGTCACGGAGAAGTAGCGCAGCCGCGGGGGGCCGGGGGCGCTGCCCCGGGCCCCCCGCTCCCCAATCGCCGGAGGGGCTTGATGGTGCCCGGGGCGTGAACTTCCAGCCTCGTCGGCGTTTGCGGCGCGGGGCCCGGGGGCGGGGCCCCGGTTACGGAAAGGGGCGGGGGAGGGGAACAGGCCCGCCGCCAGGTGCCCATGCCCCACCACCTGCCATGCCCCACCACCTGCCACACCCCGCCACCTGCCACACTCCACCCCGTATCGTGGCCCCAGCTCAAACCCCGCCCCACAACACCGCACGTCACAGCCGCTCCACCGCCGCAGCGGCCGCAGCCCCCGCATCGCACGAGGAGCCCGCACCGCCATGGCCGAGCACGTCGATCACCCCGCCTACCCCGTCGGACTGCGCCTGAGCGGGCGCCGCGTAGTCGTCGTCGGCGGCGGCCAGGTCGCGCAGCGCCGCCTCCCCGCCCTCATCGCGGCCGGCGCCGAAATCGTCCTCGTGTCGCCGGTCGCCACCCCGTCCGTCGAGGCGATGGCGGACGCCGGCGAGATCCGCTGGGAGCGCCGCACGTACGCGGAAGGCGACCTGGCCGATACCTGGTACGCCCTCATCGCGTCCGACGACACGGCTGCCAACGACGCCGCGTCCGCCGAGGCCGAGCGCACCCGCACGTGGTGCGTCCGCAGCGACAACGCGGACGCCGCCACCGCCTGGACCCCCGCCACCGGCCGCAGCGAGGGCGTGACGATCGCGGTACTGACCACCGACGCGCACGGCCGTGACCCGCGCCACTCCGCCGCCGTCCGCGACGCCATCGTCGAGGGCCTGCGCGACGGCACCCTCGCCGCCCCCCACCACCGCACCCGGGCCTCCGGCGTCTCCCTGGTCGGCGGCGGACCCGGCGACCCGGACCTGATCACCGTGCGCGGCCGCCGCCTCCTCGCCGAGGCGGACGTCGTCATCGCGGACCGGCTCGGCCCGCGCGACCTGCTCGACGAACTCCCGCCGCACGTAGAGGTGATCGACGCCGCCAAGATCCCGTACGGCCGCTTCATGGCGCAGGAGGCGATCAACAACGCACTGATCGAGCACGCCAAGGCCGGCAAGGCGGTCGTCCGGCTCAAGGGCGGTGACCCGTTCGTCTTCGGGCGCGGTATGGAGGAGGCCCAGGCGCTCGCCGCCGAAGGCATTCCGTGCACCGTCGTCCCGGGCATCTCCAGCTCGATCTCGGTCCCCGGAGCCGCCGGCATCCCCGTCACCCACCGCGGTGTCGCCCATGAGTTCACCGTGGTGAGCGGCCACGTGGCCCCCGACGACGAGCGTTCGCTGGTCGACTGGGAGGCCCTCGCCCGGCTGCGCGGCACCCTCGTGCTCCTGATGGCCGTCGACAAGATCGGTGCCATCGCCCGCGCGCTCATCGCCCACGGCAAGTCGCCCGAGACCCCGGTCGCGCTGGTCCAGGAAGGGACCACGGCCGCCCAGCGCCGTGTCGACGCGACGCTCGCCACGGTCGGCGAGCGGGCCGTTGCCGAGGACGTCCGCCCGCCCGCCGTCATCGTCATCGGCGACGTCGTCGCGGTCGGCGTCGAGGCGGCCGTACGAACCGCAGAGTAACCATCGGTAACGGATCTTTCTCCAGACCGTTGGCACCACACACCGGACAAGGCAGTATCAACCTGTGGCTGATCTCATCACCGTCGACGATCCCGACGACCCCCGCCTGAGCGACTACATCGGTCTGACCGACGTCGAGCTCCGGCGCAGGCGAGAGCCCGCCGAGGGCCTCTTCATCGCCGAGGGGGAGAAGGTGATCAGACGCGCCAGGCACGCCGGGTACGAAATGCGGTCCATGCTGCTCTCGGCGAAGTGGGTCGACCTGATGCGTGACGTGATCGACGAGGTTCCGGCGCCCGTCTACGCGGTCAGCCCCGAACTGGCCGAACGTGTCACCGGCTACCACGTGCATCGCGGGGCCCTCGCCTCCATGCAGCGCAAGCCGCTGCCGACAGCCGACGAACTGCTCCGCACGATCCGTCGCACGGACGGCGCGGAGGCCGCCGACGACCGCACGGACACCGGCGCGACGCCGCCCTCGGGCCCACAGGATCGTGCCGGGCAGCGTCGTATCGCGATCTTCGAGGACATCGTCGATCATGCGAATCTGGGTGCGGCCTTCCGTAACGCGGCGGCTCTGGGAGTGGACGCCGTATTCCTCACCCCGCGCTGTGCCGACCCTCTTTACCGGCGGGCCGTGAAGGTGTCCATGGGGGCTGTTCTCGCCGTCCCGTACGCCAGGTTCGAGTCGTGGCCGCGTGACGCCGATGTCATCCGGAAGGACGGCTTCGTGCTCGCGGCCCTCGCCATCTCGTCGAGTTCCATCACTCTCGACGAGCTCGCCGGCCGCCGTCACGAGAAGCTTGCCCTGATGCTGGGCACGGAGGGGGAGGGGCTGTCGGCCGGGGCGCTGCTGGCCGCCGACGAGCATGTGCGCATCCCGATGGATGCCGGTGTCGACTCCCTGAACGTGGCCGCTGCCTCTGCCGTCGCCTTCTACGCCACCCGGCCGAGTTCCGGCTGATCCCGGAAGCCGGGGACCGTGACCGTGCCACGAGCTCCTGGGTGACGGCCCGGGCTCGCAGGAAACACCGCAGTGCCCCTGCGGCCCGGAGCATGGCCGCATCGACCCCCGCCGTCTGGCGCCATCACCCCAACTCGGCTATCAGCCAGAGCTGTTGGCCACTCGACGCAGTCACCGTGCAGCGTCGTCGGCGAAGGTGAGCGCCCGTACCGAGGTGATCAGGCCACCGCATCCGCCAACCTGGCACCGTCTGTTCCCGTACGGCGGCCGATGTTGATTCCGGCGTTGCGGGGTGCGCGTGGCCCTGGTCCGGTTCGGCCCGCGTGCTTCTGGGCGGCGAGAAGGAGTCGGCGGCAGTGGTGTGGGGCGGCCGAGTGCCGTCCGGGCTCCCTGCCGGGCATGACCCCCGGCGGGCGAGGCGGCGGCCACAGAGGTCACAGAGGTGGTCGAGAAGGTCAGGCCGGGGCTGGAGCACTGGGCAGGCAGGGGAGCGTCTGCCCCCGAGGGCGTACGCCCGGCGCTCACCGAGCTCGGACGCCGCGCCGCGGACATGTGCCCAGGACCCGTGTGCGCGCCGGAGCGGCGGCCGCGCGGAGAACGAGACGGGCGTTCACCACGTCGTTTACGCCACCAATGTGGCACCGGGCCGGCCGCGGCTCGCGGCTACCGTTCGCCCTGGGCCTGGGCCTGGGCCTGGATCTGTCCTTGGCCCTGACCAGCGCCGAGACCACGGGCCGGCCCCTGGCACCCCTGAGCCGCCGCGATGCCCAGCGCCACCAGGAGCGTCACCACGACGAAGACCACCAACCGCTGTCGCAGCAGCCGCGGATTGGCAGGGCGCCGACCGGTCGAGGTCGAGCGTGTGCCGGGCCGGGTGCCTGGCCTGCCGTTCGTCCCGACCCCGCCCTGAGGCCTCTTGCCCGAACGTGTCGTGCTGCGCGGCTGCTGCGGTGCGGGCCGCGAACCCCCGGTGCGGGGCGATGCCGGACGCGCCGCCGCCTGCCGGCTCTGCGGCCGGGACACCGGAGCGGGGCCGGGTGCGCGACGCGTCTGCTGTTCGGTGTACGGGCCGTCCAGGCGGCCGGTCGGCCGGTCGGCCTCCTGCGCCGAACGCTGGGCGGGCGGGCGGCTCTCGTGCAGACCCTGTGCCTCCCGCGCCGCGATCTCCTTGAGCCGCATGGAGAGTTGCAGCGTGCTGGGCCGTTCCTCCGGGTCCTTCGCCAGACAGGCGCTCACCAGCGGAGCGAGCGCGTCGTGCACGTCGTACAGCTGAGGTTCCTCGTGCACCACGCGGTACAGCATCACCTCGGAACTGCCGTGCCCGAAAGGCGAGTCGGCCATGGCCGCGTACGCCAGTGTGGCACCGAGGGAGAAGACGTCCGTCGCGGGTGTCACCGCCGCGCCCCGTACCTGCTCGGGCGCGAGGAACCCGGGCGAACCCACCGCCGTACCCACGTGCGTGAGCGTGGACGCTCCGGTCGCCCAGGCGATCCCGAAGTCGATGATCCGCGGGCCCTTGGGGGACAGGAGGATGTTCGACGGCTTCAGGTCACGGTGGACGACACCGGCCTCGTGCACCGCCACCAGACCCTCGGAGAGCGCGGCCCCGATCGAAGCCACCTCCGCGGCCGACAGCGGACCCTCCTCGGCCACCTTGTCGTGCAGCGAGGGCCCCGGAACGTATTGCGTCGCGAACCACGGGCGGTCCGCCTCCAGGTCCGCGGCGACGAGCCGTGCCGTACAGCCGCCGCGGATCCGCCGGGCGGCGGACACCTCGCGCGCGAACCGTGAGCGGAACTCCTGATCCTCTGCCAGGTCGGGCCGGATCACCTTCAGCGCCACCCGCTGGCCCCGCCGGTCCGAGCCGAGGTAGACGACACCCATGCCGCCCGCCCCGAGTCGCCGGTGCAGCCTGAACGAGCCGACGACACGCGGGTCCTCGCGCCGGAGCCGCATCATCGCCATGTCTGCCCATCCCCGCTGCCTGGTCCGCCTGACGAGGCACAGCTTACGTACCCGCCGCCCGGGGCGCTCAGAGGCCGCGCCCTCGCCGGAGAATCGATTGTCAGTGCCGGGTGGGAAACTTGAGGAGTGGTCAGGGAGCCGCGGATCCCGGCTCCCCGGCCCGTGCGAGATCTCAATGGTCCGTCGCAGAAGGGGGATTGGATCAATGAAGGGCGATCGAGTCGAGATAGTCGTGGACGCCGGAGACACGACCCGAACCTACGAAGTAGTGGCCTCCAGGGCAGGGCGCAGGGTGGAGACCGCGGTCCGCCGCGGAGTGGTCGAAGTGAGTGAAGTCACGCGGAGCGGGTCGGTGGTGCGCACCGCCCGCTTCATGGCGACCAGGGTGCTCGCCCTGGTCGAACAACCGGTTCCCAGGGAGGACGACTCCGAGCGCCCCCTCCGGGATGACCCCAACGTCGGGTAGGCCGGTCTCCACCCAGGGGAGTAGCCGACCGCTCACGGCTCATCCTCCGGGAGGCCCGGCATTCGGTACGCGGGCATGACGCCGCCCGCTTCCCGGATCCCTAATGTTGAAGTCAAGCGGCGGGCGTTGCACTCGTCCCCCGAGGTCACACGCCCGCCGCTCCACATCAGGTCAGGAGAGGAATCATGGCGGACACGGCAGCGCGGACGATGATCCGCACGCAGGGACGCAGGGCCTATGCCTCGTTCGGCAGCCGCCCTTCGTCCGGCAGGCGTCACCCGTTGGTGGCGACGGCCATGGTTCTTCCCCTGGCGGCCCTGCTGGCAGTCGTCTTCGGCGGCTGGGAGGCAGTGGTCACACAGGCGTCGTCCGTGGGCGTGATGCTGGGGCGCTGAGCGGCGCCCCGGGTCCGGGAGAGCGGTCCGGACCGGGACATCCGGCCAACAACCCCGTGGGGACGGGGGTGCGGCGGACGGCAGCGTTTGTCCGGTCAGCTGGGGAGCTGACCGGACATCGCGCTGTCCGGGGCCGTGCGGCCACGTGCTGCCGCGTGGCCGGGAGCCGTGGGTCCGGAGGTCTGAGACGTGGGAGTCCGGAGGTCCCGAGACCTGAGCTGCGGGAGCCCGGTGGTCTGCAGACCTGAGCTGCGGGAGCCCGGTGGTCTGCAGACCTGAGCCGCGGGGGACCCGGAGCTGAGGCGCAAGAGACCCGGAGCCCTGAGACACGGGGGACCCGGACCGGCTCCGGAGGCGTACCCCCGTGCACCGGTCGGCCGGTGCGATCCGCGTACGCTCTGCGGCGGGCGCGGCGCCGGCCGGGCCCGCCGATCCTGTGCCACCGGGGGAGTCCGTGACCACCGCAGTCGTACGTGCGCTGGGCGCCCTGGCCCATGAAGCGGCCCACGCCCGTTCCGGGCCAGAGTGCGCCTGCCCGCCGCCGGCCGTCCTCGCGGACCGTGCGGACGGCACAGTCGTCCGCTGCGGCCCCGTCGTCGCCAAGGCCCACGCCGCCGGTACGGACACAGCCGCGCTGTCCCTGCGTCTCGGTCTGGCCGCCGACCCCGGCCTGGCCGGCATCCTGCTCGCCCCCCTCCTCGTAGGGCCCGCCGCGGGACCGGCGCTGTCCGGCGCCGCCTCGCCGTACCTCACCGAGCTGCACGGCCACCCGGTCACCCTGTGGCCGTACGGGGAGCCCGTGGACGCGGACGACCCCGACACGGCGCCATGGGAGGAGGCGGCCGTCCTGCTGGCCCGCCTCCACCGCACCCGGCCCGTGCCGGTTCAGCCCGGACCCGGCCCCGGCGCACCGGACGTAAGGGCGACGCCACCCGGGATGCCCGCCATGAGGGGGCCGGCGAAGGCCGCGCTCGCCGTGGCCCGGATGCGGGCGGCCCGGCCGGGCGATCCGGCCCACGCCCCCGTGCTCGCGGCCTGGCGCGGGCTGCCGCCCTGGGTACGGGACGAGGCACCCGCTCCCGCGCACCGCGCGCACGGCCTCTGCCACGGCGATCTGCACCTGGGCCAGCTCGTCCGGCATCCCGCACCGCACGGCGCGTGGCTGCTGATCGACGTCGACGACTCGGGGCCGGGCGACCCCGCCTGGGACCTTGCGCGGCCCGCCGCCTGGTACGCGGCAGGGCTGCTGCCCCCCGAGGTGTGGTTCCGCTTCCTGGGTGCCTACCGCACCGCGGGCGGCCCCGCGGTGCGCGCCGACGGCGACCCGTGGCCCGAGCTGGACCTCGCGGCCCGCGCCCTGACCGTGCAGACGGCGGCGCTCGCCCTCGCCAAGTCCGTGGCGGAGCAAAGGACTCCGGATGAGGTGGAGCAGGTGATGATCGACGCCTGTGCCCGAATTGCCGCTCTCCCGCCCGAGTTGGCCGCCGACCACTCGTCGTAGGGTGAACCGACCGCCGCCGGGCATGCATTCCGGCGACGGCTAACCGACGGCGAGGAGTGAGCCCGCAGATGCAGTGTCCCAAGTGCCACGCACAGATGCAGACGTACAACCGCAACGGCATTCAGATCGAGCAGTGCAGCGGCTGCCGGGGGATATTCCTGGACTACGGCGAGCTGGAGTCCCTGACCCGCATCGAGGCGCAGTGGACGCAGCAGGCCCCGCCCGCCCCGCAGCAGGCCTATCCGGCCGCCCCCGCGCCCGCCTGGGGCGCCCCGCAGCACCACGGTGGACACCACCAGGGCCACTACCGGCAGAAGAGCTTCGGCCGGATGCTCTTCTCGTCCTGATCCGGACCGCCCTGCGTCGGGGGGGGGGGGGGGGGCGGGGGGGGGGGGGGGGGGGGGGGGGGCCCGCGGGCCGCACCAGCCCCGCCGGGGGGGGAGGCGGGGGGGGGGGGGGGGGGCGCGAG